>WRJO01000016.1 GCA_009778545.1 Treponema sp.
ACAGAGGGTAGTGCTTGAGGAAAAGGGGAGGAGGAGAAGAAAAAGAAGAAGTAGAAGAAGAAGCAGGCAGGACGCAACAGAAAACTCTCACATAAGAGAATTAACTTACCTCACAAGGCATTATCACACTTCAGCCGAAAGTACTCTTTACGGAAATACAACGGTTACTGGTCATAGGCATCTAGTTGTGTGACTTCTTCCTGTGCAAGCACTAGCAAGGTCAAAGTCATACTCCTGAGTGACCAACAGTACCTACTAAATTACCTGACAGTCTAAAATTCTGTAAGCATTTTTTTGGAAACTTAAATTATTACTGAACAGATGTATCAACTGGGGTGTACAACCATTCTTGGAAAATTAAAATTGCTCTGATGTTATACAAAATCAGTTCCTTTGTGATCAGACATACAGACTGTGTAATTACACTGAAAGCATAATTTTGCAAATGCTAACATTGTACCATACACTTTAAGTTAACAGAGTTGGTACACAGAATGTGCTTAAATTTAGCTACCAGCCACAGTCCACTGTAAGTAATACCAAAAAAAAGCACTGGTTTATCCAAATGCAGAAAATGTCCATGAAATAAGACTACCCTTTTTCTTACCTTTGGGTCAAGACCATTCAGTGCACGAGGTGCAGTGCTATTTCGTCCCGTTCGTTTGCGTTCAACATGATATTGCCGTCGCTTGTTCTGAACTGCCAGCAGTAATGAGATGAAAGTGTTTTTTAGCTCCTTCTCATATTCCAGCTCATCACGTAATGCAAGTTCAGCAATAAGTGTCTCTGAAAACTCTCGGATCAACACTTCAAGTTCCAGGTAAAGTTCATTCAGTTGTGAAAGACTCAAAGTTTTTAATTCTGAAACAAATATTGGGATAGAAAATATTTTAGTTTACTTGATGACACTGTGCAACCTGCAACAAGCTATAAGATATGCCATGGGGAATGAAATAATAATTACAAAATGATTTCAGTAAAATGTGATAGAAGTCACAATGGATTTAAGGTACTGTGCTGGTAAAGTTTGCTGGTTGTATTCAGAAAATTAAAGAATACTGGAAGTTTTGTATTGGATTTAGGGGGGGCATATCAAAAAGGTGCTCCTATACGCAGTCTATATAATTTTAGGGTTCTATTGAAATTTTGTGATGAACTCGGTTTTTTTCTTGCAGAGGAATTTTTTTGGTATAATCCTTCAAAATTGCCTAGTCCAATTGAATGGGTAAACAAAAGAAAAATCAGAGTAAAAGATGCGGTAAATACAGTATGGTGGTTTTCTAAAACAGAATGGCCTAAAGCAAACATTAAAAATGTCCTCACGCCTTATAGTGATCGGATGAAAAAATTGCTCGAAAATCCAGATAAATACTATAAACCAAAGGACAGACCGTCTGGACATTCAATATCGGAAACATTCTCAAATGATAATGGAGGAGCAATACCTTCAAATTTATTACAAATTTCAAATTCAGAATCAAACAGTTTATATTTAAGACGATGTAAATTATTAAATATTCAAGGACACCCTGCAAGGTTTCCTGAAAAATTACCGGAATTTTTTATAAAAATGCTTACAGACGAACATGATCTTGTGGTTGATATATTTGGAGGTTCAAATACTACTGGATTTGTTGCCGAGAAATTAAACAGAAAATGGGTTTCTATTGAACAATCAATTGAATATGTTGCTTCTTCTGTCTTGCGTTTTCTTTCAGATGATTTTTCAAAAGAAAAAATAACAAAAATTTATAATGATATAATTAATTTAGGGTATATTGGTTTAGACTCTGTAAATTGTCAAATGAATTTATTTGACATAATAAAAACAGAAAAAACGGCACATAACGAAGCTGAATATGCGCCTGTCCGCAAAGTGGACAGGATGCCGCTGAAGCGGCTCGGGGTTCCGGCTGGCTAGGAAATATAGATTAACAGATAATGAAGGCAGAAAATATCGGCTTCAAGGAAGAGGTATTACAGGAAGCCCAATTAGATCGGCAAAAGATGTTGATCAAAAATGGGAAGAAACAAATCCAGAATTGGTTGTCAGAGATTATCTTGATGAAAAAATTGGAGTAGCTCAAGAAGATTGGTGGTTAATTGATATTATTAATCAATCGTCAAAAGAACGTTTAGGTTATCCCACACAAAAACCTTTGGCATTGCTTGAAAGAATAATACAAGCTTCATCAAAAGAAAATGATGTCGTATTTGATCCCTTTTGCGGATGTGGTACAACAATAGAAGCTGCAATTAGGAATCAAAGAAAATGGATAGGATGTGATATTGCGATTCATTCAGTGAGATTAATACAAGATACCAGAATTAATAAATATTCACTTGAAGAAGGTAATAATTATGTAATTGAAGGAATTCCTCAATCGGTAGAACAAGCTCAATATCTTTTTGAACAAGATCCTTTTCAATTCCAACATTGGGTTATTGAAAAAACAGGTGGATTTTGTTCAAATAGAAAAACTGGTGATATGGGAATTGACGGAAGAATTTATTTTGAAGTCTTAGAAGAAAAAGAGAAAAAAACAAGTAGAAAATTATGTAATATGGTTTTATCTGTAAAAGGTGGAAACATTAGACCAACAGACATTCGTGATTTACGGGGTGTCCTTGAAAGAGAAACTGAAACGGAATTGGCTGGCTTTCTCTCTCTTCGTGAGCCTACAGAAGCAATGCTTCATGAGGCTGATGCAGCAGGTTATTATGAATATCAAGGAGTAAAATATCCACGTATTCAATTATTAACAGTAAAAGATATTTTTGATGGTAAAAAATGGTATTGTCCATCTGTATTAAAAGCAAATCGTAAAGATTTGGGTCAAGGCTATTTAACATTATAATGTAACTATATAAAAGAAAAGTCAAAATAATTGTACATAGCTATTGAAAATAAATTTAAATTTAGTATATTTTAGTTATATACCAGCACTCAAAAATAAATCCATAGCTGGAAATTTCGAAATGATCTATATAACAAGGGGTTAATTATGGTTTTTTCCAAAAAAGTCTCAAAAAATAAATCTGCCTTTTCTGAAAAGGAACTGATGGAAGAACTGGAAAACCTAAAACAATACATCAAAACAATGGAACTCAAGACGGCGCAGCTTGAGGGAATACAATTAGCCATGCCTGATCCTTACTACATTAGGGATATGGACTATAATATTGTCCTTTGGCCGGACGCTATAGCAAAATTTACTGGCTATTCAGAAGCTGAAGCTAAAAAATTGAAATGTTATGAAATTTTCAAGGCCGAAGTCTGCCCGCCTGTAGGCAAATGCCCAACCCAGAATTGCATCACTGCCAGGCAATTTTTAAAAGATGTTGCGGTAGATGTGTACAATAAGCACGGTTCTACCGTCCATTCACTTGTGTCAAATGCCGGTGTATATGACAAGGACGGAAACCCAATAGGAGCCGTTGAAATTGTAAAAGATGACAATAAAATAGTTCAAAAGACAATGGACTCCATGGTGGAGACAATCAAAAAAATAGATTCTTTGTCCGAAGCTTTAAATGTCGCAATGGAAACAGTAAAAAGCACGTCGCAAAAGGTTGACGAAAAAGCCGCAGAATCTCTTGAGGAAATTGAAAGCGGGGTAAAAACCGGCAACCATGTAGCAAAAAAAACAGGGGAAAGCCATAAATATGCCGGAAGCGTGCAGACTAATATGATGCATATCAATGACTCGATGAAATTTTCTGTTGAAAAAATTGTACAGCTAAAAGAAAAATCGGAAACGATTATTCAGTTTATAAAAATTATTCAGGATATTTCATCAAAAACAAACCTCCTGTCAATTAACGCCTCAATAGAAGCTGCCCATGCGGGGGAATCGGGCAGGGGGTTTAAGGTTGTTGCAGACGGGATTAGGGAATTATCAAAAGTCTCTCAGGATTCTGCCACGTCAATAAAAACCGCCGTTCAGGAAATTAACGGTTTGATTCAGGAGACCATTTCTTCCTTCAAAACTACCGAAAAGGATATCGAATCCGGGACAAATACCATTTCGGAACTACTAACATTTGTCGATGAGATTGCCAGTGCAATTAACCAGCTTATGTCTTTTGTAAACGCTACAGACAATACTGCCAAAATTAACTCCCAACTTGTTGAGGAACAGCATGATTCTGTAATAGAAGTTGACAATATTGGACATGAATTATCTGAAATTGCAAAAAAACTCACAATTGAAGCTGATATTATTTTTGAGGCAATTCACCGTGATGACATGGGATAAAAATTACAAGGCGCTGCAATACCAAAAAACTTCTTGATCGGATTAATCTTGCATGATATATTATCCTTATGGAAATTAGAGGGTTATTATGGCGATAATTACCGTTTCGCGCGAGCTTGCCGCGCTGGGCGATGAGACCGCCCGGGAGATTGCCAAGCAGTTGAATTTCCGGCTTATCGACAAGGACACGCTGGAGGAACGCATCAAATCGTACGGGATTGAAGGCCGGAAGCTGACCAAGTACGATGAGCGCAAGCCGACGTTTCTGGCTTCGCTGTCGCAGGATCGGGACGATTACCTGCATTTTCTGAAAACGGCGATTTTCGCCGAGGCTGGGCAGGGAAGCTGCGTGTTTGTCGGCAGGGGCACGGAAGTGATATTCAGGAACATGCCCGCCCACATTTCGATGTTTTTGGCGGCGCCGCTGGAGATCCGCCTGGAACGGGTAAAGAGCTACTTCCACTGCGACGATCGTCGGGCAAAGCAGATAATCGAACGCAGCGATCAGGATCGCACGGGCTTTCACCGCTATTTCTTCGACATTGAGTGGCGGGATCCGGGGAACTACCACCTCTCCCTCAACACGGGGATTTTCCATCCGGCGGCCTGCGCCGGAATTGTCGCGCAGGTTAGGGCCAAAATTTTTACTGCCGAAGCGGAGGAGCAGAACGCCGCGCGCCTGAAAGAAATGATCCTCGAACAGGGGATAAAGCACCACATCATGTATGAAAAGGAAATTCCCATCCACTTCCTTGAAACGGCGGTTTCGGGAGACATCGTTACCCTGTACGGCGTCGCTAATTCCCAGGCGCTGGTTGACGCTGCCGCGAACGCTGCGCAGGAAGTGGCAGGCTCCGCGACGGTTCACAGCGAGATACAGATCGTTCGGGAATACAGTGTGATACCATGAGCCTTGCCAACTTTCTGACTTTTTTGCGGGTAATCCTCGCCCCGGTATTTTTTGCCGTGTACTTTCTGCCCATTGGGGATCCGCGCATTGCCGTGGCCCTGCTCTGGATTATCTTTGTCGTTTCGGAAATAACCGATATGTTTGACGGAATGGCGGCGCGCGCCCTGAACCAGTCCAGCGATTTCGGCAGGCTCTTCGATCCGTTCGCCGACACCCTCATGCAGCTTAGCTGTTTTCTCTGCTTTGTAATGGATAAAATGTTTCCCGCCGCCCTGTACCTCGTCGTGCTGTACCGCGAATTCGGCATTTTATTCATCCGCAACCTTATGCTGCGTAAAGGGATTTCTTTGGGTGCGCGCATAAGCGGCAAGATTAAAACTGTCAGCTACATTGCCGCAGCCGCTGTCGCCCTGCTCCACAACAGCCTGATCCGCCTCGGCGCGGCGGAGGCGCTGCGTCCTTTTTTAACCGCTGTTGTTCTGGGCATATTTATCCTGTCCGTGCTTTTATCGGTAATTTCGTTTTTCGATTATCTGATGGTGTACCGCAAATCGTAAGGTTACACGACCGTTATCAGTTCATACTCGCCGCTGCCCAGGCCGATTTCTTCCGCGTGGGAGATCATGCTGCGCCAGTCCGTTGAGGGGTGGATGTTGGCGAAGTGGTCCTCGTTGCCGGCATCGTCGCGGCGGCTGCGATCGCGCTCGGCGAGGATGCTGGTGCGTATGCCGGGGGCGGCGTTAACCGCGTCGATGCAGGCCTTGTCCAGGGCCACCGGATCGAATCCGGCGAAGATGCCGATGTCGGGGATTACTGCGGCGTCGCTTTCGCTGTGGCAGTCGCAGTAGGGAGAGACCTGGTTCACCACGTTGATGTGAAAATGGGGGCGCCCGTCGAGCACGGCCTTTGCGTATTCGGCGACTTTGCAGTTCAGCGAATTGGGGCTTGAGCTCCACCGGTGTCCGATGGCGTTCTTGCTGCACCCGCCGATGCAGCGCCCGCAGCCGGTGCATTTGCCCTCGTCAATTAAAGCCTTGCCGCCGCTAAAACTGATCGCTCCGTGCGCGCAGAAGCGGGCGCATATTTCGCAGCCAATACAGGCGCTTTTGCTGATTATGGGCTTGCCGTCGTTGTGCATCGCCATTTTACCGGCGCGGCTGCCCGATCCCATGCCGACGTTTTTTACCGCGCCGCCGAAGCCGCAGGCCTCGTGCCCCTTGAAATGGTTCAGCGAAACGACAATGTCGGCGTCCATTATCGCCCTGCCGATGTGGGCGACTTTGCAGTACTTTCCCCCCTTTACCGGAACGTCCACCTCGTCGGTTCCCCGGATGCCGTCGGCGATAATGTTCTGGCAGTGGGTGGACTGGGGGTAATAACCGTTTTCGTTGGCGGCGTCCAGGTGGTTCAGGCCCTGGTTGCGCCGGCCTACGTACAGGGTGTTGCAGTCGGTAAGGAATGGCATTCCGCCCAGCGCCGTTATCCGGTCGACCACTACCCTTGCGAAATTGGGCCGGAGGAACGCCAGGTTTCCCGGCTCGCCAAAGTGAATTTTTACCGCGACATATTTCTGCTTAAAATCAATTTCATCGATGCCCGCTTTTTTTATCAGCCGGTCCAGCTTGATTAAAAGGCTCTCGTCGGCTTTTGTCCGCATGTCGGTAAAAAACACTTTTGATTTTTCCATTGTATCCCCGCTCCTTGTTTTCGCTATTATTTTATCGTAAAAACTGCTAGGACAAATGTCAAGGCTGTACTATAATTGGGTATGCCCCTCCTTTTTCTGTGCGCGGCCCTCCTGCTGTCCTGTGCCAAACAGCCCGTCTTGCCTGCCCATGATCAGACCGGGGCGGAGACCGTGCAAACCGATCGCACAGATGGGGAAATTCTGCGGATAGCGGAAGAGGCCCGCCGGACGCTGCCGGTGTTTTTCCGGCATTTAACCAGGGCCGAAGCGGGAGAAGAAGGCTTTTCCATCAAGTATCCGTTTAAGGCGGATGAAGGCGCCGGCATTGTCATGGAACAGCTATGGCTAACCGGCATTCATTTCAAAGACGGCAATTATTACGGAACCGTTGCCGGCGATCCGGTATACATAAGCGGCATGAAAAAGGGCGACACGGCAGTTTTTGACGAGGAGATGATCACCGACTGGATGTACATACGGAACGGAAAAATCTCCGGCGGCCGCTCAATCAAGTACCTGATTGAAACGATTCCCGAAAGCCGCCGCAGTGAAGGGCAGCGGAAAATGCTGGAAATGTTTGATGACTAAAAGCAGCTTGCGATGGCGTTCTCGAATGCATCTAGCTGCGGGGGGATAAGCGCGATTGGGTCGGTTTTTTTCTGTAAATTCCTGAATGTTTCTGATGAGGGTATTTTCTTGCCTGTCGCCTCGTGCATCAGTTCGGGGTATTTTGCGTAATGCCCGGTCGCAAGGACTACGGTATGGGTATGCCCCTTCCAGTGGCGGCTTGCGGCGACCTGTTCGGCGGCGGCAAAGGCAACGGCGGTGTGGGGATCGATGTGGCGGTTGTATTTTTTCCAGACATATTCGATGGTCATCAGGGTAAGTTCGTCGCCAACGCCCGCAGGATGCACCATATTGCGCATAACGGCAGGGGATTCACGGTAGAACGATTCCAGGCGGCTGAGGTTTGACGGGATACGCACGTCGAGCGCCGGGGAGTTGGTTGCGGTTAGCGGGCGGGGGACGAACGGCATCCCTTTAAAAAAATCGCCCATAACGTTGTTGGAATTCATCGCGGCGATAAAGCCATTTACCGGCATTCCGAATTTCCATGCGTACAGGCCGGCGATAAAATTGCCGAAGCTTCCGCACGGAACGCTGAACGCAAGGCCGCCTGAAAGGTGTTTCTTTGCCTTGATGAAGGCGTAGATGTAGTACAGGGTCTGCGGCAAAAGCCTTCCAACATTTATCGTATTGGCGCTGGTAACATTATAGCGGGATGCAAATTCGCGGTCGCGGATAGTTTCGCTTATGATCCGCTGGCAGTCGTCGAAAGTTCCCCGTACCTGGATGGGGATGATATTGCCGCCGTTGGGAACGAAGGCCGACGGATCAAGCCCGCGTATCGGCCCGGACGGGTAGACCAGAACGGCGTTCAGTTCCCTGCGCCCGCTGAAGGCATGGGCCATCGAAACGCCGACATCGCCCCGTGCGGCGGCAAGGACAAGGTGGCGGCCGGAGTCTTTTCGCAGTTCTTCAACCGCCGCCGCCAGAAAGGCGATTCCAAAGTCCTTGAAAAGCCCCGTCGGGCCGCCGGATAGATCCAGCAGCGAATAGTCGTCGTCCAGCCGGACAAGCTCTGGTTCAAAATTAAAAGCGCTTTGCGCTACAAGCGGCGCAGACTGCGGGCAAAGATCGTCCGCAAAGAGTGCTGGCGCGAGTGCTGTGAACAGATCGTGAAAGCCGGCCCCTTCGTCCATGTGCAGGATAATTTGGCGTATGTCCGCCATTTTGTCGGGAACGTAGAGTCCCCCGTCCGCCGGCAGGCAGCCGAGAACGGCATCTTTGAACGAAACCGTTTCATCGTTTGAGTTGGTTGAACGAAAGCGCATTTCCCGGTTATCGCGCTTACTTGTATGTTACCGTTTCTGCAGCGGCCTTTCGGGGCGAGGCGGCGCTCGCCGCGTCGACATTTCCCTCAATCCTGCCGATGCGGACCAGCGCGACGGCGTTGCGGCTGGCGGGAAGCCCCAGCTCGGTTTTCAGGGTTCTGTTCAGGTTTTCGATGGGGCCGGTATAAATCCGCGAACCGTAGCCCAGCGCCTGCGCCGCCAGGTAGATGTTCTGCGTTGCCAGGGCGCAGTCAATAATTTCCCTCGTGGCAGCGTTTTCCGCCGAGATTATGATAAGCGCGTTCCCCTCGACCGTTTGCGGCACGATTTTTTTGGCAAGCTCAAAATTCTGCACCACGGTAAAAAACCACGGCTGCCGGTTGCTGGCGCTGGGGGCGCGGACTGCTGCCTGCACAATGGCGTTCAAATCCGCCTGCGGTATCGCGCCCGTGATAAAGTTACGGGTTGCGTAATGGCTGAGCATAACGCCGGCTCGGGCGGACGCGTCCTGTGCGGGCAGGGTGAGAACGCAGAAAACCGCTATCATCAATACGGCAATAATCATCTTTTTCATTTTGGTGCCTCCGGTTATATAATACCGGAAAATGGGAAGTGTGGCAATAAATAGGCTAATGCATATTCGGAAATTTTTGGCACGCCGAGGCGCAAAGGCGTAAAGTGCGCAGAGGGAAGAGAAGGGGTTTCAGGTACTTTTTCGCATATAACTCAACTTGTAACATAAAAACCAGTTGCAAGTTATTGCAAGTTGTTGCAAGTTGTTGCAAGTCCTATATTGTAAAAATAAACCATCTTGCAGCGGAAGTAGTACCTTCAACATAAATCCGTTTTTCATTTCGCAACTCTCGCAGTAAAACTTGAATTTGGCTTCGTCCATGCCCCGGTAATACCTGTTGTAGTTCTTTTAGTGGAGTGCCTTTGTTTCCGCTCTGCTTGATGTGCTTTATGATGAGTTCTTTGTTCGTTTCCCGGTCCAAACCAACAAGCCGTGTGTGTACACCGGGCTTGCCTGTCTCCGCATATAAGCTCCGTGCCAATACATATTTGTTTCGGCCGATATGCTCAATTATTCCCATATCAATTAGCCGTTTTGTGCGTGAACGTAAATTATCGGGAATTTTATGTTCGTGGAATAATGTGTTTATGACAATAAAATCGTCTGTTGATAAATTTTCCAGACGTTTGTTCCCAATCTTGTTAATGAACAATAACATTTTTTTATCAAGAACTAATCCATTTAGGGTAATACAGACAAAATGATCATCTGTCCCCTTAAAATCGGGTAATGATTTTGCTTCTTTAATGCTCAATTCATAAATTAAGTTCATTCCCTGGCCCGAACGTTCAACTAAACCGCATAGTGCAAGAATCTCAGCAACACGGCGGTTTCGGGGAGATTGTCTGTTAAGAATATTATCAAGCGTTACTCCTGTCGGAAAACCACCGGGACTTTCGATAACGAGCCTGTTGTTGAATTGGCGTACAAATACACTTCCATTTAGTTGGTAATTTCTGTGACTGACTGCGTTCAATAATGCTTCCCGAATAACACGTTCGTTGAAAGTAGGAATGTTAAAAACAAATAAACCATCCTGATAATGCTGGTTGTCGTTACGAAGGTTAACCAATTCCCATATTTTGTCATAACAGGCAAAAAAACCGATGCGGAATTCTTCTCTCTGCTGTGCAGGACCAGAAGCGTTGGAAGAACGATACTCAAAAATTATTTCTGTTTGGGGTAAAAATTTTCCAAGAGCGGAACGGGTACCAAATAAGATTAGCGCTGCATATGTTATCCCATTTTCAACTATCGCTTCACAATCAATCAAAAGCTGTTTTAGCGGGAGATTTTTTATACGAACATGGCCTCTTTTTTCCGCCCACTTTAATCGAAATATTTCAATTGCATTCTTGTCTAAATCCTGGATGGTCGCTCCTGGGCAAATATCTTTTGAAAAATCATGGCCCCTTTCCGCAAAAATCTCTCTCATTACTTCATTCGGCATCGGGACAAGGCTGTCTCCTTCCCGCCACCAGGTTTTGCCATCAACTTGTACAGGCAGCCCAACAGGACGACTGGCTACCGTAAATACAAGAATCCGCTTACTATTGTGTTCGTAAAGATGAAAATCAACACGCACACGGAGTTTTTCAATAAGGCCATTCCTGGTACGTTCTGGCTGCTCAAACGCCGCACTTCCAACCACTTCTCGTGGACGGGTATCCTTTATTCCAAGGACCAGTTTTCCGCCTCCGCAATTTGCCATGGCGCAACAGTATTTTAAAGTTTCCTGAAAATCCATACGCTTCCTGGCTTCTTTAAATTCATAGTGTTCACCTTCGGGAGCATTCAGCAGTTCTTCAATGCTTTCATATTCAAGAGGATTTTTATTTTTTATATATACACGCGCCTTTTTCGGCATGATGATACTCTAGCATTAAAAAACAAGCTTGAACACCGGCCTACCTAAACAAATACAAATTTTCTTCGTAGTTGTCTACAAAGCATTGTTTGCCTTTTTGAATGAACTTGTGGCCTTCGGCTTCCAGCCGGATTTTTTGGCCTTCAATTCCATCGGGGAATTTTTCGTTCAGCAGCCCGCCTTTTTTAAGGGTGCGCCACCAGGGGGTCTCGTCTGTGCTGCCGGGATTTTGAGCCAGCCGTTCTTCGCTGGCCTTCGCGGCGATGTTTACGAAAATGCCGGCGGTCATGGGGCAGGCGCAGCCGGCGTTGTGCTTTTTCGCCAGGCGGGACATCATCCGGTCGATTGTGGTAAGTTTTCCGGCGGGGACTTTTTTCATCAGCCGGTCGTATTCAATTGGGGCGGCGATGACAATGGTAGTCGCCTTGTACCGCTCGATAAGGCGGGGGTCGGTAATTTTTTCAACCTTGGGCAGGTGGCCCGAAAAATTGAGCTTTTCGTTGAATGTTTTTTTCGCCATTGTCCCTCCGCCTATTCGATCTTGAATTTGGAAAGTTCGGCGAACAGCGAATTGATATAGTCCTTGTTGATGTTGCTTATCTCGCTTGCCCTGCCCGCCGCACTTTCAATTTGTTCCGCCTTTTCCGACATTTCCGTTACGCTTGCGGTAATGTCTCCGGTTGCCTGTTCCAGGTTGCGGCTCTCCGTTATTACTCCCTTTGAGCCTTCGAGCATTTCGGACGATCCCTGTTTTACCATCTGCGTTATTTCGTTGAGCGTGCCCACCGCCTGAAGGATCTGCTGGCTGCCCTGTCCCTGCTCTTCCATCGCGCTGCGGATGTTGGCTTCCTGATCCGAGACGGTTCTGACGCGTTCTTCAATGGCCTGGAATTTCTCGATTACCGTGTTGGTCGATACGGTAATGGAATCAATTTCTGTTTTGATTTTTTTCAGCACGCTTCCGATTGTCTTTGACTGCTGTCCGGCGTTTTCCGCCAGCTTGCGTATCTCGTCCGCTACCACGGCAAAGCCCCTGCCCGCCTCGCCCGCATGGGCAGCTTCGATGGCGGCGTTCATGCTCAGAAGGTTTGTCTGGCTGGCGATGTTTTTCATCACGGCGTTAATTTCCAGAAGTCCGGCGGAATCGCGGGCTATTTCCTGAATCTCGCCGGAAACCCTCTGCAGGCTTGATTTGCCTTCGTCCGATACGGCGATAAGCTCGTTTACGTTATTCTCGTTCTTTACCAGCGTGCGGGTAACGCTCTGGATGTTTGCCAGCATTTCTTCTATCGCCGACGAGGACCGCGACACGCTCTCGGACTGCGCCTCGACATTCCGGCTGAGCTGGTCGATGTTGCCCGTTATCCGTTCCATTGCCGAGTTCGCCCCGGCCACCGAGCCGGACTGCCGGTGCACTTTTTCCTTTACCCCCTGGATGTTGGTTACGATGCTGTCCACAGAAACCGTCGTCTGTTCCATGCTGCTGTTCAGCTCGCCGCCGATGCTGAACAGTTTCGATGCCTGGTCTTTGACGATTACAAGGAGGTTCTTAATCTTGTCCAGGGTGAGGTTAAAATAGGTGGCAAGCTCGCCGATTTCATCCTTATAGCGTATCGTTATGCGGTGGGTTATGTCCCCTTCGCTGGAAGATATTTCCTTCAGAATGTTATTGATGTTGTCCAGCCTGTTAAATATCATTTTGGTAAAAATAAAAAGCAGAAGCGCTGCAATCGCCAAAGAGCCCAGGCCGATAAGGATTTCCCGTATCATAGTGTCCCTGAGCGTCTTGGCAAGGAATTCCGCCTCAAAATCGCATCCTATAATGCCGACCATTCTGCCGGATGAATTAAATATCGGAGTGTAAACGGAAAACATCCAGCCCCAGTCTTCCTGCAGCGCCAGCCTGCCCACTTCGGTTTGCCGGGTTGTCTGGATTCTTGTAAAGGCATCGTCATAGCCGGAGGTGTCTTCAGTATCGCCGAGGGCAGAAAATTCTTCGTCTCCCGGTAAGCCGCTGCCGTCTATGACATACTGCCATAATGACCCGGAAACCTGAGACATGGTGTACAGATATGTGCAGGTTGAATGTACCTTGAGCGTATACATTTCCCGGCAGGCGTTCTCGTAGTACGGATCGTTTTCGTTTAGGGAGGCTGCGAGTTTTTCAAAGGCGTCTCCATCAATCAGGGCGGCGGCGCGTTCTACCAAATAAAAACCCTCGCTGGAAAAGATGCCTGATGCCACCCTTTCCATCTCCTGAATGTTTATGATTGCGCTGACAGAGCAGAGAATAACGATAAGCAGCGAAAACAGAAGTATAAATTTTGACTTTAACGACTGGAATAGCTTCATTTTTGTTCCTTTTGCTTCATGGCATCCTTGAAAATCTGGTCCGCGTCAACCTTGGTATCAACGCCGAACATCGGGACGATCCCCTGGTCGTCAACGCTGCGGAAAAGCACCCCGGAGCGTTCGGAGTACGCCCAGCTTGATTCCGAGTTAACGAGATAATCCAGAACCGTCGCCGCCGACAGCGCGAAGAAAACAAGGGCGGCGTTGGTCCTTCTGCCTTGGCCGAGGATAGCGTCCAGGCGTTTTGATACCGGGTTGGCAACTTCAAAGTTGTACTGTTCCCAGGGGTTGTTGATGCCGTCGCAGGGGGCTTTTGCCTCCATGCCGCCTTTCCGGTTTCCCTGCTCAATGCCTGCGGCGACCGACGTGAGGCACTTCCGCAGCCCCCGGACTTCGGCGTAAATCGCAAAAATGTCCTGCTTCTGGAAAGGGGGCGGCCCCAGCGATTCAAATTTATAGTAGGGCAGGAAGTACAGACGCTTGGTCCAGCGTAGTTCGTTCAAAGTGCGCTTTGCAAACGGCGAGGTTCTTGTTTCCGTGGAATGTTCCAAAAGGCGGCAATACTCGGAGAGCCGGGGCAGGTATTCCTTCATAAAGCCGTCGTCGATGTAGCCGCGCCAGTTGGTGATGGTTCCGCCGATCAGTTCCGACACCTGGACGTGGGTTCCGTCCGGCGCGGTGATGTGCCCGAATGACACATAACGCAGCGCCACGCAGAGGTCTTCCAGTATGTGCATCAGCACGGCGACCTGCTGCAGGGGGTCGGTCGGGGCGATAAGTTCGTAGCCCCGGCGCAGTCCGTATACTTTGACAAAATAGGGGTACATATCGGGATAATCCGCCAGCCTGTCCCAGCCGGCTTTGGGGAACAGGGTTTCCATCGCCGAAAGGCTGTGTCCCAGCGCCCTGTTTTCCGCTTCGGTTGCTGCGGCTTTGGCCTTGCGGGCGATTACTTCGGGATCGTTGGGATCTTCGCCGTCGGGATCTTCCGCCATTGCCGCTTCTTTTTCCTGCTCTTTCTGGATGTCCTCTTTTACCGCTTCCAGGTTTCCGTTTTCCACCTGCTCGGGGCTGAGCGTCACCGGCACGATTTGGTCGTTTTCGGTAACGCCGAGGAAGGACATGTAGCGGCGGTGGCGGTCGATGAACAGCCGGTCGTAGGGGAACCAGCGATCCGAGATGAATTTCATCAGCAGGGGATACAGGCCGAAATGCACTTCGCGGCGGATGTCGGCAAGGGAGGACAGTGCGATGCGGACAAGCTCCTGGTTTTTATCCTTGGGCTCCATCGGGTTTTCGACGAGTATCAGCTTGTAGAGCAGCTTGTACGCCCCCTTGATGTGGGTGTCCATGTCGAGCTTGCCCAGGATGAACAGGGGCTTATAAATCGCCCGTATGATTTCGGCAAATTCCGAGACCTTTGCCGAGCGGGGGTGGGCCTGTATCTTGGCGAGGTCCCCGTCGATGCGCTCTATGTTCCAGTAGCGGATGTTGTCAAGAATCGAAAGCACAAAGGGCGATGTTTTTTTGAGCCGCTCCGTCCGGCGGGCGTTGTTGCGGGGGAACAGCCCTCTGGTTGAAGTGACAAGTTTTTCGATCTTGTTGTAGTACGCGTTCATCCGCCGGCTGACAAAACGCGGGTTAAGGTAATCCACCGGCTCGTTTACGAACGATAAAGCCGAGACGAGCACCTGCATGGAATTCTTCATTTCAAATTCAAATTGCGAAGCGTAGCGGTCCATCTTGACCCGTTCAAAATACGGCGTTTTCAGCATGATCGCCGGATCGTCGGCGGGGTCGGTCGATAACGATTTGCCGCCGGAACCTTCGCCGTCGTCCATGCCGGGGAGTTCTACGGCCCGGCCGGGACGCCTTTTCCGGCGGTGGCCAGGAATTGCCAGCTCCACCGTTTCCCGCTTGATCTGCCCGGAGCTTTTTTGGGGCTTTTGCCCTGCGGCGCCCTTTTCCATGCCGACTTCTCCGCCGAGAATCTGGGCCATCCGCTTTGCTTCCGCTTCGTCGATGTTTCCCAGCTTTCCCCGTACCCGGTCGAGTTCTCCGGGTTCATAAATCGCACTCGGTTTCTTTGCCATAATCACACCCGCAAATAGAGTTTTTCGCCAATGCCCCAATGGTTCCGCAGTTGAATCCGCTCTTCATTGGCGCTGACCAGCATTCCGTTATAATACCCCATTGAAATGAAAAAATCACCATTTGTGAGCAGTATTCTGCTCCCGTATCGGTTCAGTTTTTTCGGAGTAAACACCAGGTCCACCATGCCGTCCACATCCTGAATGACCCAGTCCGACTCCAGGCCGTTGGGCATGGTGATCAGCACCGGGGGCAGGGGGGTAAGGCTTCCGTTGATCCACAATGCGTTTTCGTTGTTTTCCCGGTTTTCTTTTGCCTGGTTTTCGGCGATATGAAAGCCGAAGCGCCTGCCTTCCTCGTCGAAACCCATGCCGCCGCAGTAGACTCCCCGCATCCGGTAGGGGAAAAAGCCCTTGTAATCGCGGAAAAGGCCGCTGCAGCGGGCCGCTTCCAGGCTGAGGCGCTGCCCGTCAAGCACGATATCGCCGCGCACCGGGGCAAGGGCCTTGAATGCGTACATGCTGCGAGCCTCGGTAAAGTTCAGGGAAACTGCGGCGGGCGTAACTTCCTGGCTTCTCATGTTAAAGTCCAGGTGGGCGGCAAGTGAGGGCTGCTTTCTTGCCGCCGCGATGTCAAGTTCAAGCTTGACCGTGTCGGCGTTCAGCCATGTGTGAATTCGGAAGAAAAAACGGGATGAACGGCATTCTACCGAAGCGTGCGCGAGCCGCTGGGGCAGCTTCCAGTTGCCGCCGGGCAGATATTTTCTGAAGGCGTACTGTTCTCCGTTTTCCTTGCCGTATACAAAAACCTGGGCTATCCGGAACAGTTTGAAATTTCCGAGGAACGCTTCCAGAATGAATCGTTCGTCCTGGACGCTGAAGCTTTCCCATTCCTTGATTCGCTGATCCCTGAGCCAGGGGGGGAGCGGCAGCGTGTAAGGGCGGCGAATATCCAGAAGGTTTACCTGGGCAAAAGCTTTGTCCCAGGTTCCTGTCAGAGGCTTTCCGTTTTCAACAGGAGAACCCCTCGGGGCCTGGATCTCCCTTGTATACACACTATAACTATACTACATTTTGCCCGGAAAAGTGCCAGACGGGGACGGATAATTCCGAGGAAAAGGGATTGGGGCGGCGGAAATCGGGCAGCCAGTCGCTGCCGACGACCAGTTCCTGGCAGAAACCGTCCTCGATGCCGAATTCTTCCAGCCAGCCCAGAACGGTTTCGTACTCCCGTCTGCTGACAAACCGGTCCGGGGCGGCGGACGCTTTGCCCATGGGGGTGTACTGGCTCATCAGCGAGAGGGGGGCGCCGCCGGCATTTTCGGCAAACCACCGCAGCACGGAGCGGGTGGATTCCAGGCAGCCGGGCAAAATCAGGTGGCGGACGATGACCTCCTGCGGCCTGTTTGCAAGCATCCAGCGGATAGCGGCCTGGGCTGCCTGCGGGTAATCGGGCGTGCCGAAAAAACGCGCCGCCAGGCTTGAGTCCAGGGTTTTAAGGTCGGGCAGCCAGGTATCGACAAGGCCGTCCAGAAGCGCAAGCGCTGCGACGCTTTCATAGCCGGACGAGTTCCACAGCGCGGGGATCCGCAGGCCGCCGGTTTTTGCGGCGCGCAGCCCCCGGGCAATGGCTGGAATCGCATGGCTGCCGGTAACGACGTTGACGTTTTCAGCGCCCCTATCCTGCAGCGCAAAGCATATCGCGGCAAATTCCTCCGCAGACACGGCGCGCCCGAGCCGCTCCCCCTCCGCCCTGCCGCCGCCTGAAATCTGCCAGTTCTGGCAGCAGGCGCAGCCCAAATTGCAGCCGCTGACAAAGATCGTCCCCGAGCCGCCCTTTCCGCTCAGCGGCGGTTCCTCGCCCATGTGCAGCCCTGCAAAGGCGAGCCGCAATTCGGCGCTTTCCCCGCAGCGGCCGTTCCTCCCCGCAATCCGGTCGGCGCCGCATAAGCGCGGACAAAGGCGGCAGGTGCTATACATATTCTCCATATCTGCGTTGGTGTTACCGTAACCGGGAAGTTTCAAAATGTAAATATCGGAAAATATGCCCATGGCGAAGCACGGGCGTTCTGTTGAATCGCCTTCCGTAAATGGCTATATTGTAAATGGAGAAATTAATCTATTGAAAGCGATTGAACTCGAAAAAGCCTATGATCCCAAAACCTTTGAAACCAGAATATACAGCCTCTGGAAGGATAGCGGCGCGTTCAAACCCGAGGCGGCAAAGGGCGGCGGTACTCCGTATGTCATCGTAATACCCCCGCCCAATGTTACCGGCGTGCTGCACCTGGGGCACGGGCTGAACAACAGCCTGCAGGACATCATCATCCGCTACCACCGGATGCGGGGCGTGCCCACGCTGTGGGTGCCTGGCACCGATCATGCGGGAATTGCCACGCAGCACGTGGTGGAACGCAAGCTGAAAGAGCGGGGCACGAGCCGCCGCGAATTGGGCAGGGAAAAATTCCTCGAAGAAACCTGGAAGGTCAAGGGCGAGCACCACGCCATCATAACCGAGCAGCTCAAGCGGATCGGAGCCAGCGTGGACTGGGACCGCGAGCGCTTTACCCTGGACGAAGGGCTGGTACACGCCGTGCGCGAGGTGTTTGTCACCCTGTACGAGCGCGATCTTTTGTACAAGGGCAATTACCTGGTAAACTGGTGCACGACCTGCGGCACGGCGCTCGCCGACGACGAGGTGGATCACGAAGACACGCCGGGGACAATGTACCGCCTGCGCTATTACTTTGCCAACGACGAAGGCAACGCTGCCAGAAACGCGGCGATAAGCGGAGAAGCCCCCGCTGCCGGTGACTTACCTGGCGGTAAGTTTGTCGAGATTGCCACTACCAGGCCGGAAACGCTGTTAGGCGACACTGCCGTTGCCGTTCACCCTGAAGACGAACGCTATGCGGGGCTAAAAGGCAAATCAGTCCGGCTGCCCCTTGCCGGGCGCGACATACCCGTAGTGTTTGACGCCTACGTCGACCGCGCCTTTGGAACCGGCGTTGTCAAGATAACCCCCGCCCACGATCCCAATGACTGGGATGTCGCCGGGCGGCACGGCCTTCCGGTGATAAACATCCTTAACAGCGACGGCACGCTGAACGGCGAGGTTCCCGAAAAGTACCGCGGCATGCCGGTAAAAAAAGCCCGCGCCGCAGTGCTGGAAGACCTCAAGGCCGGCGGCTGGTACGTCACCGAAGAAAACATCAAACACGCGGTGGGGCATTGCTACCGCTGCCATACGGTAATCGAGCCGTTCCTTTCCGAGCAGTGGTTCGTCAGGATGAAGCCGCTGGCAGAAAAGGCCCTGGTCGCCTGGCAGCGCGGCGAAATAATTTTCTACCCCCGCAAATGGGAGCACACCTACCGCCACTGGATGGAAAACATCCGCGACTGGTGCATCAGCCGCCAGCTTTGGTGGGGGCACCGAATCCCCGCGTGGGACTGCGCAGACTGCGGCAAGACATCGGTGTCGCGTAACGACCTGAGCTCCTGCCCCCACTGCGGCTCAGCAAACATCGAACAGGACCCCGATGTGCTGGACACCTGGTTCTCAAGCTGGCTCTGGCCGTTTAGCACGCTCGGGTGGGGAAACGGGAGAATGTCTAATGACAAATGTGAAATGTCTAATGAAGAAAAGGAAAGACATTCCCCATTAACTGACTTTACTCGGTACTACCCCACCACCGCGCTCATAACCGCATACGACATTATCTTTTTCTGGGTGGCGCGGATGATTATGGCGGGGCTGGAGTTTACCGGCAAGGCGCCGTTCCGCGACGTGTACATCCACGGGCTGGTGCGGGACAAGCAGGGACGCAAGATGAGCAAGAGCCTGGGCAACGGCCTTGACCCGCTGGAGCTGGTGGACGAGTTTGGGGCGGACGCGATGAAATTTACGCTGGCGTTTATGTGTGCCCAGGGACAGGACGTGCTGGTTGACCGGGAATCGTTCAAAATGGGATCCCGGTTTGCCAACAAGGTCTGGAACGCCAGCCGCTTTATCCTGATGAACCTTGAGGGGCGCAGCCTGATCGAAAATCCGGCGCTGCTCCCTGTTGACACCTGGATCTATTCGCGGCTGAACAGCGCCGCCAAAGCGATGGAAGAGGCGTTTCTTTCGTACCGCTACAACGACGCCGCTCTTACCGCATACGAATATTTCTGGAACGATTTTTGCGACTGGTATGTCGAGGCGAGCAAGCTTTCGGTGAGGACCGGCGAGGACAGCGCCCACAACGCCGCCGAAAAAGATCGCGCCGCCACGGTGCTGCTGGGGGTGCTTGCCGAATCGCTCAAGCTCCTGCATCCGCTGCTGCCCTTTGTTACCGAGGAAATTTACGGCAAGCTGCCCAATGCCGACGGCTTATTGATCACTTCTCCGTATCCGCAGTTCGATGAGCGGCGCAGCGACAATGACGGCGAGCGGCGTTTTGCGTTTTTGCAGGAACTGGTACGCATGATCCGCACGCTGCGCAGCGAGTGTACGATTACGCCTGACAAAAAATTGCGCGTGCTGGTGCGGGCCATTGGCGAGCAGGAGGAGACGCTGCGGCACAACGAAGCGCTGGTAAAACTGCTAGCAGGGATTAATGTGCTGGAAGTAGTGTCTGAATCGGCATCCATGCCGATTCAGACATTGGAGTTTGCATCAGACCAGGGGTCTGTGCAAACTCCACGCCTGGAAACACCCGCCATCCATGGCGGGGAGTCATCAGTGGTAGATGGCGCGGCGCGCCCTGAGGGTTCCATCGGCATGGCTGGCGCAGGGTTCGAGGTGTTTGTCTTTATCGCCGAAGCGGTGGACATTGCCGCGCTCAAGCGGAAATTTGCCAAAGACCTTGAACGCGACCAGGGGTACATTCAGGGCCTTCGTTCAAAACTGGCGAATGAGCAATTCGTAAAAAACGCCCCGCCGGAACTGGTTGCCGCCGAGAAGGCAAAGCTGGAAGCGGGTATCGCACGATGCGGAAAGATTGAATCTTATCTGCGCGATCTGTAGAATAGGAAGCAGATGACCACCGACGAAATGCTCCGCCTGAAGGGAACGCACCTTGCCCCCTATATGCAGATTGCCACCTACCTTATCGGCAAATCCCGGCATGGCGGCGGCAATATGTTCAGGCACCAGATTGACACCATGTCGATACTTGTCGACTACGGATACATCGATTCCATTTTGCTCAAGGCGGCGATTGTCCACGATGTTATCGAGGACATTCCCGATTTTAACCACAACCTGCTTTTGTCCATCGACTACGAAAGCCCCCACGTGTATGAGCTTGTCCGGGAAGTTACCCGCAGGCACGAGGAAACCAAGCCCGAGTTCCTTACGCGCATTCTGGAAACCGGATCGCATAACGCAAAGGTCCTTAAAGTTGCCGACCGTATCTCCAACATGGTTTCCCTGGGCTTCGTTAACAGCATCGAGTTTGTCAGCCGCTATTCCGATGAAACCGAGCGGTTTGTTTTTCCGATGGCGCGGATGGTGGATGCGAACATGCTGAAGGAATTGAGCGACCTGGTAGAATCGCGCCGCCGGTTTGCCGCCGATCTTGCCAAGATCAAGACGGAAGAGATAATTCTGGATACCATTGATTTTATTTAGCAGGACAGCGGGAAAAGCCGGATAATGCGCTGGCTTTACACTTGGTTAAACAAATTTGGATAATCATTTTCCAGAGTTTCTGTGGAAATTGATTCTACCAGTACAACAAAAGAGTCTATACTAAAATTGCGGAAGCGGAATGAATATTCTAAAAAATTACGATATGAGCTATTAATTTTGTTTGTCTTTTTAATACGACCGGTGTTTTCCAAAATAAGACCGATGAGGTATATCACAAATGATTCATTGATAGTGCAAGCTTCAGCTTTACTTTTATATTTTACGTCTGTAATGGAAAATGGTCTTAATTTTAGAATCCAATATGCATATAATGCAGCTTCTTTACATTCATTTATCTCCATATTGTGAAAACAATAGTAATAAGCCTTACGCTTATCAACTCTTACAATAATATCAATTAGGGTAAAGAATGAAATGTTTTTAATTATATCCGGCGGGAAGCCTTTGAGTGTCAGAAACTCATCGAATCGTTTTATAAAAATCTGGATAATTTTTTCAATTCTTTTGTATGGGATGCGTTCGTACGAGAGTGTTCGGTTTCTTTCTTCAGCCATAATTATTGGTTTGTCTTCCTGATAAATACCGCAGTTGCGCTTATGTCGGGTTTTCCATTTTTTAGAATGTCCATAAAACCATTCTCGGATTTTACTAATTGAGGATGATTGCCATCAGTCCTGTTGAAAATCTGATCTGCAATATTTCGTACATCAGCGGAGGAAAGGCCAGGAACAACTTCCCTTGCGGTTTTGGTCATATTCAATATTCCTTTTTAGTGGTATAATCGTTTATATAAACGTTATCAGAACATAGAAGATGGTATTTGTCAAGGTAATGTATGGAGGATGCATGGAGGAAAAAGGCTGTTATGCTTCATCTGTTCTTTAAAAAACATACATACAGCGATTATTATACATACTAGCAGTGTGTTACTCTGGTGTACTTTCACATTATCGTAATTTTTTACCGATTTTGTGCCTAAAAAAAGTTGATTAGCCGGGCATACTGCGATATATTATTACCAGCGGAGTACTGGCTTAGGGGAGTACGGTTCGCGTTGCAAACCACCCAAAGAAAGGTCTCCGGGCAAGGAGGAACTCATGAAAAAAGTGGTTATTGTGGCTCTGATTATCACGCTGGCTGCGGGCGCGGTATTTGCAGAGGTAAACGCAAGTGCATGGATCGCCGGTCGCGCGTACACCATAATTGGTGACAGTGTAGAAAACAGCCATCCTCAGGCATTCGGTGCCCGTGATATGCGCTTTGTCGCCCAGGGCCAGAATGAGGACGGCACCTTTGGCGGTCTTTTCCGGTATTGGCAAAGAGGGTCGCAAGGTCTGGCGACCCCAGAGGCTTTTGGCTTTGTATGGTGGAAACCGATTGATCAGGTACGGTTACAGCTTGGCAGAAACTCGTTTGGCGATTTTGCCGTGTGGGATATAGTCAGGGGTTCGTCGTTCTACGGCGCCGCTCGTGACGGCGGAATGGGTACTTTGCTTAGGGAATCTGAAGCTTATATAGGTGAGAAGCATCAGGTTCATTTACTTTCTAACGCGTTTGAAGCCTCGGCTTTTAAAGAAGGAGGAGCCGAGCTGTCCATATATCCGATAGATGGTTTAGCATTAAATTTTGGTATTCCCTACGAAATATGGAATACCGGTAACGGTAGGGCAAACCACGTTTACAAGAATATGCTGGCCCAGGTTGTATACACCATTCCCGATACCGCCAGGATTGCATTTTCTTTCCGGGGTAATGATGCTGCGGAAAAAGGCATTGACATAAGCGGAACTTATCCTACTCTTGGGGACAATGCCGCCCTGTTCCTTGGCGTTTATTTTACCGGTGTTGAGAACTTGGGAGTGAATCTCGGCTTGCGTTTCATGCTGCCCTACAAAGATGATGATGCTGATATGACATGGAATTATCCGTTCCTTATCGCCCTTGGCGCCAGCTATACCGCCGGTGATTTCGGCATTAAAGCACGTTGTGAATTTGGCCTTGGTGGTAGTGTTAAAAATGGTGATACTGTTGATCAACCGACTACAATTTTCTTTGAACTCCTTCCCTCCTTGGACATTGGCGTCTGCAAGGTATTCCTTTCCGCAGCGCTTGATGTAGCCGCATACAATGATGATGTTTTCTTTCCAAACCCTGTTACCCTAAAAAAAGATGCTAAAGTTGGATTCAGCATTAATCCCTACATTTCCAAGACCGTTGGCCCCGGTAACTTCTTTGCCGGTGTCAGGCTCTGGGCAGACGGAACAAAGGTAAATGGTTCTTCTGGCGACAAAGACACCTTGATCATGTTTGACATCCCCATCGGCATGGTGGTTTCATTCTAATCTGATCGCGTAACTGCACCGAATAGCGCCGTCCGCAAGGGCGGCGTTTTTGTTGGCATCCTTCTTCCCTCTGCGTCCTCTGCGCCTCCGCGCCTCCGCGTGAGAATAGCCAATAAAATCTATCCGGGGGAATTGAAGGCAAGTTGAATTAGGCAAATTGGTATAATTGTATATTTTGTCCAGTTTGGTATTACTTTAGGAAAGATATAGAATGTACAAAAACTGGAAACTGCTTCCCTTCAATTGCCTTCCAGCGACTGCCAGGCGGCGCGGGCCGCTTCCTGTTCGGCGCTTTTTTTGCTGCGCCCCGAGCCGGGGCCGTAGACCGTTCCGTTCACGCTTACCTCTATCCAGAACATCCGCTCATGCTCGGGGCCTGAACGTTTGACAAGGCGGTATTGGGGATAGGTGCGGTAATTGCGCTGGCATAGCTCTTGCAGAAGCGATTTGTAGTCGCGCAGATAATCTTTTTCCGTGATGCGGCCGATTTCCGGCGAGAACAGGCGGCTTACAAAATCGAAGGCCGCCCGGTAGCCGCTGTCCAGGTACAGCGCGCCGATAAGCGCTTCCAGGGTGTCGGCGAGGATCGCCTTTTTCTCGCGGCCGCCGGAAAGGTCTTCGCCTTTGCCCAGAAGCAGCATCGTGTCGATCTGCAGAATCCTTGCGACCGAGGAAAGCACTTCTTCGGATACGGCGACAGATTTTATTTTCGCCAGTTCGCCTTCGGGTTTTTCGGGGAATTTTTCGTAGAGGAGGGTGGCGCAGACCGCGCCAAGAATCGAATCGCCAAGGAACTCAAGCCGCTCGTTGTTCTGACGGCAGCCTGTCTCGTTGGATACGGATCGGTGAACAAAAGACAGGTTCAAAAGCTCAAGGCTTTTGAACCTGAATCCGGCGGTCTTTTGAAAAGCCGCCAATTGTTTCTTTCGCCCCGGCTCAATCACCGGGTCACCGTGGTTACGCCTGTTGGGACTTGATGAATTCGTACGCGTCTTTGACCGTCTCGAATTGATTGGCCTTTTCATCGTCGATCTTGATTCCCATTTCTTCTTCAATGGCATAGACCAACTCGTAGGTGTCCAGGCTGTCTGCGCCAAGGTCCTGGCGGAAAGAAGCCTCCATGGTGATCTTCGACTCATCCACTTCGAGTTTCTCGGCGATGAGTTTCTTCACTTTCTCAAATAACTCGTCCATTTTTTCCTCTCTTGTGTTAAACTTTGGAATTCGGAACTATGACCTGCCGTCCCCTATAGAACCCGCATTTTGGGCAGACCCGGTGCAGAAGTACCTTGTTGCCGCAAGTGTTGCATTCTATCAGGTTGGGGGCGGTAAGTTTCATGTTGATGGACCTTCTCCGGCGGGTCCGCGCCTTTGATGTTTTATATCTGGGTACAGCCATTTTACTACCTCTCCACTTGAAAATAACAAAAATGTCGATTTGTGTCAAGCAATAAATGACATTTTTTAACTTTTTGTCATTAATTACAATTATGGGTATTTTTCCCTCAAAGCCCTGGCGACCAGGGGGGGTACCATGCCGGTGACGTTGCCCTGGAATGAGGCAAGTTCCCTGATAAACGAGGAACGCAGGACAGAGTACTGCGGGTCGCAGGTCATAAAGATCGTCTCAATGCCGGGGTCCAGGGCCTTGTTCATCATGGAAAGCTCGAATTCAAAAGAGAAATCTTCCATCCCCCGCACGCCCCGGATAAGCAATTTGATGTCCGCTTTCTGTAAAAATTCGACGATTAGGGTGTCGCAGACGGCAACTGACACGTTTTTCCAGTTTTCGGTAAGCTCGCAGAGCATGGCATAGCGTTCTTCGGCGGAAAAAAGGGTTTTTTTTAGGCGGTTTACGGCAACGACGACGAGAATTTCGTCAAAAATGCCCGCTGCCCGCTGGATTATGTTGAGATGTCCCAGGGTGGGGGGGTCAAAAGAGCCGGGAAACGCCGCTTTTAGCATTAAGTTCCCCCTATTATGCCGTACAACCTGTCCAGGTCGTCCATGGAGTAATACTCGATGTGGATTTTGCCCTTTTCCAGGCCTCCGTCGATGGTCACTTTGGTTCCCAGCCGTTCGATGAATTTTTCTTCCATTTCGGTGATTTCCGGCGGGCGTTTGGGGGCCGTTTCGCCCCCGGCAAGGCCGCCTGCTGCGGGGGGGGCGTTCAGCGCAGATGCGCGTTTTTCTGCCTCGCGGACGGATAGCCCCTTGCCGGCGATGTCCCTGAACAGCTTGTCCCGCAGCGCCTTGTCCGTTACCGAAAGAAGGGCGCGGGCATGGCCGGCGCTGATGCCGCCGTTTTCCGGGCCGCTTTCCAGGCTTTTTTGCATGTCGGCGGGCAGCTTTAGCAGGCGCAGGGCGTTTGTTACCGCCGAGCGGCTTTTGCCGACCTTGAGGGCAAGTTCCTCCTGGGACAGGCGGGAATAGTCCATCAGGTTTTTATAGGCCGCCGCTTCCTCGATGGGGTTAAGGTCGCTGCGCTGGATGTTTTCGATGAGGGAAACCTCTAGCCGCTTCTGGTCGGTGTATTCGCGGATGATTACCGGCACTTTGCGTAAGCCGGCCAGCCGCGCCGCCCGCGTCCGCCGCTCGCCAGCGATGATGATGTACGAGGCGTCTGCGGCATTTGGTGCTGGCATGGCGATAATCGGCTGGATGATTCCGTGCTCGGCGATGGAGTCGGCGAGTTCGCGCAGTTCCGTTTCGTCAAAATTTTTCCGGGGCTGGCCGGGGTTCGCCGTCAGCCAGTCGACGGGAAGCTGCACTACCTCGCCAAGGGGCGGCATACCGTGCGGCGGCAATTTCTGCTTTCGCTTGTCGGGACTTTTTCCGCCTGCGTCGTAGGTTTCGCCGCCAAAACCGGCGTCATTTTCGCCGCCGTCGGGGAGCAGCGCGTCCAGCCCCCTTCCCAATCCTGCTTTGCGCGCCATTTTAGGCTCCTCCCCCGTGGGTTTCGTCCTTTGGCGCCGTTTTCGCTGGTGCTACCGCAGCCGCTGCTTTGGCATTTTGCACCGCAGACCTCCGTATTATTTCCCGCGCAAGGCTCTGGTATGCCCTGGCGCCGGCGCAGTTGGGATCGTATAACACGATGGGCTGCCCGTGGGAGGGCGCTTCCGACAGGCGGATGTTCCGGGGAATTATCGTAGAAAAAACCGCGCTCTTGAAATAGGCGCTGACCTGTTTTACAACGTCCTGGGCAAGCCGCGTCCGGGGGTCGTACATGGTAAAGAAAATTCCCCCGATGCCCAGCGACCGGTTCAGGCCGCGCTGTATCCGCTGGACGGTTTTTAAAAGCAGGCTCAGGCCCTCCAGGGCAAAGTATTCGCACTGCATGGGGATAAGCACCGAATCGGCGGCGGCCATGCCGTTGAGGGTCAGCACGCCGAGGCTGGGCGGGCAGTCTATCAGGATAAAGTCGTAGCGGCTTTTTACCGGCGCAAGGGCTTTTTTCAGGAACAGGTTTCTGTCTTCCTGTTCGATAAGTTCTACCGCCGCGCCGGACAAGTCAATGCTGGCGGGAATCACATCCAGGCGGGCAACGCCGGTCTTTTTAATTGCCTGGTCGATGGTCGCCTTTCCCGACAGCAGTTCGTAGATCCCCGGCCTCGGCGGTTTTGCACCCACACCCGAAGACAGGTTTGCCTGTGCGTCAAAGTCCACCAGCAGCACATTTTTCCCTTCTGAGGCAATGTACGCGCCGATGTTAAGCGCCGAGGTAGTTTTGCCCACTCCCCCCTTCTGGTTCACAAAGACAAAGGTTCTCCCCATGGGGGTAAGTATACAGCAGGGATATGTTATTGGGGAATAGGGAGAGAATGTTGCCCTGCGGTATTATACCTTCTATTGCCTTTTCGTCCGGTTCGCTTAAAGTTGCCGTACAGGCCGGACACGGCGATGCTGTCCGGCGTTTTGATTATCATGTGTGCCGTCAGCAAAATTTATGTACCATGCTCTGTAAGAACCCCAGGTATCCGTCCATGTTGTTGACGACCAGTATTGTTCCGGTCTGAAATTGCCAAGACCGCGCAGATACAAATTGCCGTACATAAAGTTAAGTTCGTCCCGCGACGGCATAAACCAATCGTCAAAGCCGTTATGTTCGTAATTGTCGCAGAGCCGCACCGCCCAGGTGAAGCCGCCCCGTGCCTGCGCTATTTGCATGAGATACTCGGTATTGTATATGCCTCTGCCAACTGCGCGGCCGGTTTCTTCGTATGTTCTTTCCCATAGCTCATACAGGTTTCGGGGAAGCGAACCGGGGTTTTCTATATAATTAGTTGGGCCTAAATCCGCAGGGGCGGCTTCCAGGTACCGCCAGCCTCCTATGCTGTTACCTTTGTCATAGAAGACTAAACCGCCAGCGGGGCCGGTGTCGCCGATTTTGTAGGCGGGTGTTTGTTGCACTGGAACTTGTGCCGTTCCTCTACTTCCGCTGGTATCGGTTGTTGCCGTACCACTGCCCCCCCTTTCCGTTCTCGCCGTGCCGGACGCTGTAGCGTATGATGACCCCGAATACGCGCCTCCTCTGGACAATGCAGTAATAGTACGGCTTGCGTTAATGTTGCGGTTATACTGCCCCTGTACTTCGGCGGTTTCCACGTTCAGGGCGCGGATTCTCATACGGTGGCGGTCGGCGAGGGGGCTGATTGTCCCTGATACGATGGTCTGCGCCCCCAGGAATTTACCGATTGAAAGGGCGGATTCATCGTCCACTTCTCCCGAAAACTGAAAGTTTAATTCCATGCGGATTTTGTCTAACTGCGCCCTGTCCACTACGGAAAACACCCTGTCGTTGACGGCGTTGGCGATGAGTTCGTCTATGATGTATTCGGAAAGGTCGTTATAGTCGGACTGTATGTTGAGGATTACGATTTTGTTTCCTTGCGGGATATTGCCGTTGAGGTAGTCCGATGTATCACGGATGGCGATGTCGAG
>WRJO01000017.1 GCA_009778545.1 Treponema sp.
CCAAGAACCTGGAACCGGGGCTTACGATCCCCGTGGTGATCACCGTCTATGGAGACAAATCGTTCACCTTTATCCTCAAGACCCCGCCGGCGGCCGTCCTGATCAAAAAGGCCATCGGCCTGGAAAAAGGGTCGCCCGAGTCACACAAGACCAAAGTCGGCAAAATCAAGAGGGCGCAGGTCGAGGAGATCGCCAAACAGAAGATGGCGGACCTTTCCGCCAATGACCTTGAGGCCGCGGTGAAGATCATCGCCGGAACGGCGCGGTCGATGGGCGTGGAGGTGGAGCAATGAAGCGCGGAAAGAAATACCGGGATACGGTAAAGAAATACGATCCGGCCGCCACCTACGGCCTTGACGAGGGGCTGGCGCTGGTTAAGTCGATGGCGTTTGCCAAATTCGACGAAACCGTGGATCTGTCGGTTAAACTGAATTTAAAGAAGAGCCAGTCCGTGCGCGACACCGTGGTGCTTCCCAACCAGTTCCGGGGCGAGAAAAAGATTCTCGTGTTCTGCAAGCCCGAAAAGGAAAAAGAAGCCCAGGATGCCGGCGCGACGTTTGTCGGGGCGGATGACCTGATCGAAAAGGTAAAGGGCGGCTGGACCGATTTTGACGTGGCGGTGGCGACCCCCGACATGATGAAGGACGTCGGCAAGCTCGGCATGGTGCTGGGGCGCAAGGGGCTGATGCCCAACCCCAAAACCGGCACGGTAACGTTCGACCTGAAGGGCACCCTGGCGGAACTGAAAAAAGGCCGCACCGAGTTCCGCGCCGACAAGACCGGCGTGGTTCACCTGGCCGTGGGCAAGGTTTCCATGGAGCCTAAGCTGCTCAACGAAAACGTCAAGGCAGTTGTCGCCGAGATTAAGCGGAAACGTCCGGTGGATGCCAAGGGCGAGTTCATCAGGACGGTATCGGTGGCATCGACCATGGGGCCCGGCGTGTGGGTTTCCATTACCGAAGAATAGGAGAATATTATGGCTATCGTAGCGAAAAAGATACAGGAAAGCAAAACCAAAGCCATCGGGCAACTGAAAGAATCCTTCGGCGTTTCGGAAGATTTTATTTTCACCGATTACCGAGGGCTTACTGTGGAACAGATCACCAACCTTCGCAAGAACCTCCGCGCCAAAGAGGTCGAGTACAAGGTAATAAAAAACAACTATGCCCGGCTTGCCTTTGAGCAGCTTTCGCTTCCCGATGTGTCGTCCTGCCTTGTCGGGCCGACGGCGGTGGCGATTGCCCCCAAGGATTCAAGCGAGGTGGCAAAGATACTCTTTGATTTTGCCAGGGAAACCCCCGCGCTGAAGGTAAAGGGGGCGCTTGTCGCGGGGACGCTGTACGACAAGGTACAGACCGAGGCGTACTCCAAACTGCCCGGCAGGCTGGAGCTTATTTCCATGCTGATGTCGGTGATGAACGGCCCGGCGCGGAACCTTGCCGCCGCCCTCAACGATGTCCCGTCGCGGCTGGTGCGGACGATCAAGGCCATTGCCGACCAAAAAGGCGGCGGCGCCTCAGACAGCGGCAACGCCGCGTAACGCAAATAAGGCCGTCAGGCTTCGGCGAGCTGAGGTTGGCGAACTTCGGCCCGCAATGCCATCCTGTCGGCTTTGAATAGCCTGACCATCTGTTTGAAACAGGCGGCCAGGCAAGCGCGCTTCGTACGAGGCGCCGAAACACACGTTAAGGAGAAGATAATATGGCAGCCACAAAAGAAGAAATTCTGGAAGCGATTGCTTCAATGACCGTTCTGGAGGTTTCCGAGCTGGTCAAAATGATGGAGGAGAAATTCGGCGTTTCGGCGGCGGCTCCTGTAGCGATAGCGGCCGGCCCTGCGGCAGGCGCGGCGCCCGCGGCGGCGGTGGAAGAGAAAACCGAGTTCAACGTCATACTCAAGGCGTTCGACGATTCCAAAAAGATCGCGGTTATCAAGGAAGTGCGGGCCGTTACCAACCTTGGCCTTAAAGAAGCCAAAGACCTGGTCGAAGGCGCGCCCAAGCCCCTCAAGGAAAATGTTTCCAAGGAAGAAGCCGCCAAGATCAAAGACGCCATCACCGCAGCCGGCGGCACCGTCGAAATCGAGTAAGGAGTTCAGCACTGTATACTCACTTTCCAAATAGTTCACACAAAGGCACAGAGGCACAGGTTTCGGGCGTGGTTTGTATGTTCCGCGTCTTTCTTTGTGCCTCCGTGCCTCCGTGTGCTGATATTTGGGATAATTAAAAAAGAAAGATTCTGAATGTAAGGGGTAATTGATGACGAAGGACAGATCGGACGGGAAGCGGATATATATCGGGAAAGACATTCAGGATGTCATGGAATTGCCGGATCTTATTGATATTCAGGTAAATTCCTACGAACGATTTTTGCAGAGGGATAAGTTAAAAAACAGGGAAAAGATCGCCCCGCAGGGGCTGGAAGAAGTTTTCAGGCTGACGTTTCCGATTGACAGCCCCAACGGGGACATGAGGCTGACCTACGACTACTACACCCTGGATGAGGACAGTCTTAAATTTTCCGAACTGGACTGCAAGCAGAAGGGCATAACCTACGCGATACCCCTCAAGGCGAGGGTCAATTTAATCTTCACCCAGACGGGCGAGATTCGTCAAAAAGACATCTACATGGGCGACATCCCGATCATGACCGAGCGGGGTACCTTTATCATAAACGGCGCAGAGCGGGTGGTGGTTTCGCAGATACACCGATCCCCCGGCGTCATCTTTTCGCACGACGAAAAAGGCGTGTTCGCTTCCCGCATCATCCCCTACCGGGGAAGCTGGCTGGAATTCGAAATCGACCAGAAAAAAGAACTTATCTATGCCAAGGTAGACCGGAAAAAACGGATCCTCGGCACGCTGTTCCTCCGCGCCCTGGGGTATGAAACCCGCGAGGAGATAATCAAGGCGTTCTACTCCACCGAGACCTTCAAGGTAAAAGACGACCGCGAAACCAGGGAAAAAATCTCCGGGCGGGTGCTCGCCGCCGCCGTGTGGATAAATGACGAAAATGCCGCCCCGAAAAATACGAAGCACAGCGACGCCCACGAAGGGATGAAGAAGCTGTACAAGGCCGGGGAAAAGCTTCACCCCCACGACGTTGACGCGATACTCGCAAACGGGATCAAATCCGTCGAACTGATCAAATTCAAAGACCTTGCAGATCCGTCGGATGACAAGTCGGCGAATACTTCCCTGGATTCCAACATGCTGCTCAAATGCTTTGAGCGGGAAGAGTTCAAGTACACCAAGGAAGGCTCCGGCAGGGACGAGCCGACGAGGGAAGAGGCCCTAATGGCGGTGTTTGCCGTGCTGATGCAGGGCGAAACGATGTCCGTCGATGCCGCAGAAAAAGAACTTTTGGGGATGTTCTTTACCAACCGCCGCTACGATTTGGGCAGGGTGGGGCGGTACAAGCTCAACAAGAAATTCGACTTTAACCCTCCGCTTGAGGATCTGACCCTGACCCGGCAGGACATTGTCGCCACGATGAAATTTCTTATCAAGGTCTTTACCGGCGATGAAAATTACGACGACATAGACCATCTTGGCAACAGGCGGGTGCGTTCCGTCGGCGAGCTGATGGCAAACATCATGAAGGGCGCGTTCAGCCGCATGGAGCGAATCGCCAAGGAACGGATGTGCCAGAAAGAGACCGACACGATCAAGCCGCAGGAATTGGTTTCCATCAAGCCGATCGTCGCCGCCGTCAAGGAATTTTTCGGTTCGAGCCAGCTTTCCCAGTTCATGGACCAGGTAAACCCCCTCGCCGAGCTGACCCACAAGCGGCGGCTCAACGCACTTGGCCCCGGCGGCCTTTCCCGCGACCGGGCCGGCTTCGAGGTCCGCGACGTGCACTACACCCACTACGGCCGGATGTGCCCGATAGAAACGCCGGAAGGCCCCAACATCGGCCTGATCGTCTCCCTTGCCAACTATACCCGCGTCAACGAATACGGCTTTCTGGAAACCCCCTACCGCAAGGTACACAAGGGCATCGCCACCAAGGACATTGAGTACCTCGATGCCATGGTTGAGGATCGCTACACCATCGCCCAGGCTTCGGCGCGGCTGAAAAGCAACAATTCCTTCGAGGACGATCAGATCTCCTGCCGCAAGCAGGGCGATTACACCACGCGGGGGCCGGAGGAGATCCAGTACATGGACGTTTCTCCCAAGCAGATCATCTCGGTTTCCGCGTCCCTCATCCCGTTCCTGGAGCACGACGACGCCAACCGCGCCCTGATGGGTTCCAACATGCAGCGCCAGGCGGTGCCGCTGGTGTTCCCCGAAGCGCCGAGGGTCGGCACGGGCATGGAAGGGAAATGCGCCTACGACTCCGGCGTGCTGGTCAAGGCATGCAGGGCGGGGACGGTGGTTCGCGTCACTTCGCAGGAAATTACCGTAAAGCCCGAAAAGCCCAATGCGGCAAGGCTGTCTTCGCAGGTAACGTCGGACAAGGACGGCAACGACCTGTACAAGCTGGTAAAGTTCCAGCGCACCAACCAGGACACCTGCTACAACCAACGGCCAATCGTCAAAGTGGGCGAAAAACTGCTGGCTGGGCAGGTTATCGCCGACGGACCGGCTACCCAGGAAGGGGAGCTTGCCCTGGGCAGGAACATCCTCGTGGGCTTCATGCCCTGGAACGGCTACAACTACGAGGATTCAATCCTCATCTCACAGCGTGTAGTAAAGGAAGATATGTTCACCTCGATCCACATAAAGGAGTTTTCCACCGAGGTGCGCGAGACCAAGCTGGGGCCGGAAAAAATAACCAACGAAATTCCCAATACCTCCGAGAAGAGCCTGGACAACCTGGACAGGGAGGGCATCATCTGCATCGGGGCGAAGGTCCGCTCCGGCGACATCCTGGTGGGAAAGGTAACGCCCAAGAGCGAGACGGAAACCACGCCGGAATTCAAGCTGCTCAATTCGATATTCGGCGAAAAGGCCAAGGAAGTGCGGGACTCTTCCCTCAAGGTGCCGCACGGCGTCGAGGGAACCGTTATCGACATACAGCGGCTCAAGCGCACCGAGGGCGACGACCTGAGCCCCGGCGTTGACGAGGTGGTAAAGGTGCTGGTCGCCACCAAGCGCAAGCTGCGCGAGGGCGACAAGATGGCCGGGCGGCACGGCAACAAGGGCGTCGTGGCGCGCATCCTCCCCGAGGAGGACATGCCCTACATGGAAGACGGCACCCCGCTCGACCTCTGCCTTACCCCGCTGGGCGTTCCGTCCCGCATGAACATCGGCCAGCTTCTGGAAACCGAACTGGGCTGGGCGGGCTCCACCCTGAACGAGTGGTACTCCGCGCCGATATTCCAGTCCCCCTCGTCCGGCCAGATAGAGGAAAAAATGAAAGAAGCGGGCCTGCCCGTAACGAGCAAAAAAATGCTCCGCGACGGCAAGACCGGCGATTATTTCGTCAACCCGATCTTCTGCGGGATAATTTACTTCCTCAAGCTGCACCACCTGGTAGACGACAAGATGCACGCCCGCGCCACAGGCCCCTATTCGCTGGTAACCCAGCAGCCCCTGGGCGGCAAGGCCCAGTTCGGCGGCCAGCGGCTGGGCGAGATGGAAGTATGGGCGCTGGAAGCGTACGGCGCGGCGCATACCCTGCAGGAACTTTTAACGATCAAGTCCGACGACATGACCGGCCGTTCAAAGATTTACGAGGCCACGGTTAAGGGCGAAGCGTCTACGACTGCGGGCATCCCCGAATCGTTTAACGTGCTGGTGCAGGAACTGCGGGGGCTGGCCCTTGACCTGTCGATTTTTGACAACAAGAACAAACAGATACCCCTTACCGAGAAGGACGAGGAGCTGATTACCAAATCGGCAAGTAACTTTGATTCCCATAAAGCATAGAGAGGTAAGCGATGCGGGACATACAGGATTTTGATTCGATAATGATTCGTCTGGCTTCTCCGGAGATGATCAGGAACTGGTCATACGGAGAAGTGAAGAAACCGGAAACGATAAATTACCGGACCCTCCGCCCCGAAAAAGACGGCCTGTTCTGCGAGCGGATCTTCGGGACGACCAAGGAATGGGAATGCTACTGCGGCAAATTCAAGTCGATCCGCTACAAGGGGGTGATCTGCGACCGTTGCGGCGTCGAGGTAACCCACTTCAAGGTGCGCCGCGAGCGCATGGGGCACATCGAGCTTGCCGCTCCGGTTTCGCACATATGGTACTACCGCTCCGTTCCCAGCCGCATGGGGCTGCTCCTCGACATGCCCCTGGCGCATCTGCGCTCGGTGCTGTATTACGAAAAATACGTCGTTACCGATCCTTCCGACACCGAACTGAAGCGGGGGCAGATGCTGACCGAGGACGAGTACGCCGAAGAACAGGATCGCTACGGCGGCGGCTTTACTGCGGACATGGGCGCCAAGGCGATCCGCACCCTGCTGGAAAACCTCAACCTGGACAAGATGGCCGCCGAGCTGCGGGAAAAAATGAACGAAAAGAAGGAAAAATGCGACCGCCGGCTCCTGAAGCGAATCGAAATCGTCGAATTCTTCCGCAATTCCAAAAATAGGCCCGAATGGATGGTCCTCGACGTGATCCCCGTAATACCGCCGGAACTGCGCCCCATGGTGCAGCTCGACGGCGGGCGCTTCGCCACTAGCGACCTTAATGACCTCTATCGGCGGGTAATCAACCGGAACAACCGCCTCAAACGGCTGCAGGGGCTTAACGCGCCGGACATCATCATCCGCAACGAAAAGCGGATGCTGCAGGAAGCGGTCGACGCGCTCTTTGACAATTCCAAGAAAAAGAAAGTGGTTAAGGGCTCCTCCAACAGGCCCCTCAAGTCGATTAGCGATCTGCTCAAGGGCAAGCAGGGGCGCTTCCGCCAGAACCTCCTGGGCAAGCGTGTCGACTATTCGGGACGCTCAGTTATCACCGTCGGGCCGGATTTAAAGATGTGGCAGTGCGGGCTTCCCACCAAAATGGCGATGGAATTGTTCAAGCCGTTCATCATGAAAAAACTTGTTGACAAGGATATTGTCTACAATATTAAAAAGGCAAAGATGCTTGTCGAAGAGGAAAGCGCGGAAGTATACGCCATCCTCGACGAGGTGGTAAAGGAACACCCGGTGCTGCTGAACCGCGCGCCCACCCTGCACCGCCTGGGCATTCAGGCCTTCGAGCCGGTGCTGGTGGAGGGCAAGGCGATAAAGCTGCATCCCCTGGTCTGCCATGCCTTTAACGCCGACTTTGACGGCGACCAGATGGCCGTCCACGTCCCCCTTACCCATGCGGCGCAGATGGAATGCTGGACGCTGATGCTCTCCGTTCGGAACCTGTTGAACCCCGCCAACGGCAAGACGATCGTGTTCCCCTCGCAGGACATGGTGCTGGGGATAAACTACCTTTCCCGCATCAAGCCCAACGCCAAACGCCCCGGTTCTACAAAGCCGGAAACAAGGGACAGGGTACCCCGGTATTCATCCGCCGAAGAAGTGCTCATGGCGGTGGACAACAAAATCCTCGACTGGGAGGCGCTTGTCCGCGTAAAGCCGGTTAAGTTCCCCGTTTGGGACAAGCTCGGCCACGAGATGGAGATCGGCAGGGACGACACCATCGAGACCAGCGCCGGACGGCTGGTGTTCAACGAAGAGATGCCGCCGGAAATTCCCTTTATCAACTATGAGATGAAGGACAAGGAGCTTCGCGCCCTTATCGAACATGTCTTTAACGAAAAAGGCTCGTGGATAACGGTAAAGCTTTTGGACGCGATCAAGTCGACCGGCTACCGTTATGCGACAGTTTTCGGCGCGACCATCGGCATCGACGACATAGTGGTGCCCAGGGAAAAAGCCGAGATGATCGAAAAGTCCAACAGGGAAGTTGAAAAGATACAGGGACAGTGGCGCGACGGGCACATGACCCAGGAGGAACGCTACCAGAGGATCGTGGGGCTGTGGGACAAGACCAACGAAGACCTTACCAACAAGGTTATGACATCGCTGGAAGAAGACCGCGACGGCTTTAACTCGATCTACATGATGGCAAACTCCGGGGCGCGCGGAAGCCGCAACCAGATTCGCCAGCTTGCCGGGATGCGGGGCCTTATGGCAAAGCCCTCCGGCGAAATTATCGAACTGCCGATACGGTCGAACTTCAAGGAAGGGCTTTCCGTTATCGAGTTCTTTATTTCAACCAACGGCGCGCGCAAGGGCCTCGCCGACACGGCGCTGAAAACTTCCGAAGCCGGCTATCTGACGCGCCGTCTTGTGGACATAGCCCAGGACGTAGTGGTTAACGAAGACGACTGCGGCACGATCAACGGCATCTCGTACTCGGCGATCAAGGAAGGCGAGGACATTGTCGAGAAGCTGAAAGACCGGATCGTCGGCAGATACACCCTGGAGCGGGTGAAGCACCCAATCACCGGCGACATTATCATCAATGTTAACGAAGAAATCACCGCCGACGTCGCCGAAAAGATCGATGCCGCCGGAGTTAAGTCCGTGCAGATACGGACTGTCCTTACCTGTGAAGCGAAACACGGCGTTTGCCGAAAGTGTTACGGACGTAACCTCGCGACCAACAGGGTCGTGGATATTGGCGAGGCGGTTGGCACCATCGCCGCCCAGTCGATCGGGCAGCCGGGAACCCAGCTAACCATGCGCACCTTCCACACCGGCGGCACCGCCACCAAGATGAGCGAAGAAAACCGCATCTCCCTGAAGTACCCGGTTTACATCCACGACGTAGTCGGCTCCTATGTGGAACTGGAAGAGGAAAGAACCAAGAACAAAGAAGGCGAGTGGGAAGTAACCAAGCCGAACCGCTGGCTCTTTACCCGCAAGGGCTATGCCATGGTCAGCAAGGTTATGCAGGAATTTAAAATCGAAGAAGGCGACAAACTCCTGGTGGGCGACGGAAAGCAGATCAACCAGGGCGATGCCATCATCAGGCGCGGCGGAGACGACATACACTCGCCGGATATCGCCTATGCGATGATCCTTAAAAATCCGGAAGGGCATCCCGTGTCCCTGTGCCTTATCGAACAGGAGCAGAAAATTGAAATCCGCAACGGCTCGGAATTCACCGCAGTAAAGGGAACCGTGGTAGAAAAGGAAAAGCCCCTGTCCACCTTTGACCCGCTGTCTGATCCGATTATCGCCGAAAAGAACGGGGTAATCAGGTACGAGGACATTACTTCCGGAACAACGCTGAGGGAAGAAATAGACGAAGAACTGGGAAACATCGAAAAGCACATCACCGACTACCAGCTTGAAAACAAGCAGCCCCGCATCCACATCATGGACGAAAACGAAAACGAGGTTGCCTCGTACCACCTTCCCGGAGGCGCGATACTCCAGGTTGAAGACGGCGAAAAGATAAAGGCGGGCAGGACCATCGCCAAAATACTCACCGTATCGTCCCGTTCGATAGACATTACCTCCGACCTTCCCCGCGTAAGCGAGCTGTTTGAGGCGAGAAAGCCCCGGAGCCCTGCGGAACTGGCAAAGGCGTCCGGAAAGGTTATTTTTCACGGAACCGTCAAGGGCAAGCGGAAGATCACTGTCGAGGACGTGTTCGGCCGCCCGCACGACCACTTTATTCCCATGACCAAGCGCCTTTTGGTGCGTGACGGCGACACGGTGGAAGCGGGCGAGGCCCTCTGCGCCGGAGCGAAAAACCCCCACGACGTTCTGAACATCCTCGGCGAAAGCACCCTGCAGCGCTACCTGATGGACGAGATACAGCAGGTGTACCGCGACTCGGGCGTTACGATTAACGACAAGCACATCGGCGTTATCATCCGCCAGATGATGCGCAAGGTGGAGATACGCCACGTCGGCGACACCCGGTTTATCTACGGGCAGCTTGAGGACAAGTACCGCTTCCACGAGGAGAATGCCAGGGTCATCGCCGAAGGCGGCCAGCCGGCAATCGCCCGGCCGATTTTCCAGGGCATTACCAAAGCGTCGCTCAACGTCGACTCGTTCCTTTCGGCGGCAAGCTTCCAGGAAACCACCCGCGTGCTGACCAACGCCGCCATCGCCGGAAAAACCGACTACCTGCGCGGCCTGAAGGAAAACATCATCATCGGCCATCCGATCCCTGCCGGCACAGGCATGAGGCGCTACCGCGACATCAAGCTGTACGACAGCGACAGCCAGGACCTGGAAAAGCAGATGCAGGAAATTCTTGAACAGCGCAGGATAGAAGAGGCTGCAATCAAGGCAGAAGCGGCTGCCGCGACCGTGGAAATCGGCGTAGAAGAAATCGAAGAAGACTAAAAAGCGCCCCCCGCCCAATGTGGCGGGGGACCTTCATTTTTCCCATAAAAAAGAACTACTGTATTGAAGAGATTGCGCGTTATTGGCGCTGTTTGTGGTCTACTTTAATATACGCCTAAAATAGTCATAAAATATATAAAAAAATTTTTAAAATTTTGCTTGACAACTGATCAGAAATGTGTGTATTATCACAAATCCCGAAATTTTTCCGGGAAATATTTTATTTGAATACAAGGAGTGTTGTGTATGAAAATCCACCAGCCCGGCGAACTCATTGAGGACGCGAACGTAGCATTGCAGATGCTCAAGGAAGGAAATGAACGCTATCTGAAAGGTGCGCTTATTGACAAAGGTTCCTATGCAGCCGACCGGGAGGTTCTTAGCGGCGGCCAGAAACCCTTTGCCGTCATCGTGACCTGTTCGGATTCGCGCGTAGCCCCCGAGATTTACTTTGATCAGAAGCTTGGGGACATCTTTATAATCCGCAACGCCGGCAATGTCGCCGACCCCACAGCACTTGGCTCTATCGAATATGCCGTTGAGCACCTCAAGAGCAAGCTGGTTGTCGTCGTCGGACACAGCAAATGCGGCGCCGTAACTGCGGCACACGCGGGCGGAGAGCTCCCCCCGAACATCCAGCACGTTATCAACTTCATCAAGCCCGCGGTTGCCAAGGGCGGCGATGTGGACAAGGCCATCCATGACAACGTAGGCGTAATGGTTGATACGATCAAAGCCGACGATATCATAAAGCACTGCGGGGCGACCGTTGTAGGCGGCTACTACGACGTGCATACCGGCGAGGTAAAGTGGCTGTAGCATCTGGGTTTTTCAGAATATGTTTCTTGAACAAAGTTAACGTTTAAAACGCCGCGCCTGGACAGGGACGAACTTCCTGTTCAGGCGCGGTTGATAATAAAGGAGATTGCACAATGGCTGAAGAAAAAGCGGCGGCGCAGGAAAATGCAGTAAAAGAGGCGCCCAAGGAACCGGCTGCCAGAGCGCATGCAAAAAGAAAAGCTATAGACAGAATGACTCTCGCGTTTATCGGGCTTGCCATTATTTTAATAGGTATCGGGCTTTACTTCAGCGGATTTTCGTTTGAAAAGCTCATCGAAGGGTATCTCTACGTGCTGACCCATCCCGCTATTGCGGACTTTGACGCTTTGGCCCCTTCGCATGTTGATCACTTTGGCACGGCCTTTTTTAACTCCGGCCTTCTGCTGCTCTGCGTGACGCTGATATACCGGCTCACCAATACCCGCATTTCGGGCGTGCATACTGCCGCCGCCATGATGGTGGTAGGATTCTCCTTCTACGGAAAAACTATCTTAAACGTTTGGTGGCCCATCATCGGCGTGTTTTTATATACCATTGGCAAAAAAAGAAAACTATCCAGCGCTACGGCGCTTGCCTTTTTCTCAACGGCGCTGGCGCCGGTGTTCAGCGTTACCGTTTTCGGTACTGCGGCGATTCCATCCGGTACGCCCCAGGCATATGCTGCCGGCATGGCGCTGGGCATATTGGCCGGCCTCCTCGTCGGCGTTATAGCCGACCACCTCCCCAACATCCACCGGGGCTATGTTCTGTTTAACGCGGGGTTTGCCGCCGGTTTTGCCGGCATATTGATAAATGCCCTGCGCATATCCTTGAATATTGGGCATGGCGCTGGTGAACGAAGCAGTATGTACGACTTAGCTAACGAGACTGAATACGTTTTTTATCTTACCGGCAAAAACTTACCCCTGGGGATAACCATGGTTATCATGTTCGGGTACTTTATACTGCTTGGTCTGATATGGGGCGGAGGCAAAAATTTCGTAAAAATGATTGGCTTCTCCAGCAAGGGGGGCAATTATATTCAGAAATTCGGCTATGCCGCCAGCCTGATAAACATGGGCTTTATGGGGCTGATAAGCGTCGCCTATGTTATCATCGTGCGGGGGCACCTGAACGGCCTGCTGTTTGCCTGTATCTTTACCGCATGCGGCTTTGGCGCTAACGGAAACACCGCCCGCATGTACCTGCCCACCATGGCGGGGGTATTTATCGCGGCGTTCCTCACCGGGGGCATCGGAGGGGTCATTGCCGGCAAAGATTTCTTTGCAGAAGCTTTTACCAAATTTTCCGGCCGGGGTATGCTGCTGGCCGCGATATTCAGTTGCGGTTTGGCGCCAATCGTAGGCGTGCACGGCACGCTGGCGGGCCTCATCGTCGGGTTTGCCCATGCCATCCTGGTGCCAAACACCGGGGCTTACCACGGATGGATGTCGCTGTACAACAATGGGTTAAGCCTGAGCCTTATCGCCGTATTCCTCCATCCGCTCTATATGAAGATGGGTATCCATGCGGATGATCACGCGGCAAACATTTGGTGGCACCATAAATAGCCGCCGGTTTAATAAGGAGCGCTACGTTGAAGAGAGTTTTATTGTTACTGCTTGCCTTGTGCATGATCTTTACAATATTATTTATTGCCGTTGCCGACGTTAACCACGGGCACGGCCCGGGTGCGCACGGCGACCATCATGACGATCATGGCGATGATCACGGCGATGGGCATGGTCATGACGACCATGGGGGAGGCCACCACGACGACCATGGATATGACGCCCATGGGCATGACGATCACGGGCATGACGACCACCATGGCGACGAACATCATGATGATCACTATGATGCCCATGCCTACGACGATCATCATGACGAACACCATGACGATCATCATGATGATCATGCCGAGGTTGCCCACGGGGCGCCCCATGATGACCACCACTGATTCCGGCAGGGCCGGATATTTAGGCATAATGCAAAGGAGGGTTTACCGTTGCCTGTAGTGATACTTGGATTTTGGCTGATTTTAAACGGCCGTTTCACGGTTGAAGTAATCGTGATTGGGCTTATTATTTCTATTTTGGTAAGCCTGATATCCTATCGTTTTCTGGGACTGGGTTTTGCTTCCGAGAAAAGGGCTTTCGGGAAAATTTTTCAAATCATCGCTTATTTAATCTCGCTGGTCGGCGCGGTAATTAAGGCAAACTTTGCGATGATTGCGCTGGTTTTATCTCCCGAAATCGAGATTAAGCCGCAGATTATTTACTTCAAATCTCCGGTACGCGGCGACTTTGCCAAGGTTGCGCTGGCTAACTCCATTACGCTTACCCCCGGCACAATCACCGTCCACCTGGAGGAAGGAAAATTCGGAATTCATACCATAGACGCGCCAATGGCGGAAGGCATTGAAAGTTCCAAATTTGTCCGGAAACTCAAGAACATTGAAGGGGGGCATTGACCATGTTTGAATATGCCCAGGCTGTCCGTTATTTGCTGATGGCGGGAATGTTGTTCCTTGCGGGAACGCTTTTCTTCTGCCTCTTTTTTGTTATCAGCAGAGGCCATAAAATTACCGACAGGATTGTTGCAACCAACATGATTGGCGTTAAGGGAATACTGCTGATTGTTATTGTTGCCGTCTTCGTTGGCGAGGCATATCTGATTGACGTAGCCTTTGTATACGCCCTGCTGAGCTTCCTTGCGACGATAGTATTCACCCGCTTCCTTGCCCAGTTCAAGATTAACAAAACGAAATCAGACGGGCAGCTTGACGCGGGCAAAAATGAAAGATACGAGGTAACATAATTCTATGGAAATTATCAGATTTTTGGTTGCGGCCGTATTTATTTTATTCGGTTTGTTCGTATTGGGTGTAGCGACGGTAGGGCTGTACCGCCTGAAATATGTATTGAACCGGATCCATGCGTCTGCCAAATGCGATACGCTCGGTTCGCTGCTTGTTTTGGTCGGCGTTTGCATCCTGCTGGGTTTCACTTTTACAACGCTGAAACTTGCGCTCCTTATCGTATTCATCTGGCTTACAAATCCCGTCGCCGTTCACATGATTGGGCGCGCCGAGATTTTAACCAATTCCCGTCTTGAGGATGAAGTGGAGGTGGTGGAACGATGACGTTTTTTCAAGGCATGCTGCTGGTCTTTTTGATATTGTGCGCTATTGCTGTTTCCTTCACCAAAAAAATTATTTCCGCGATTGTTATCTTTATGTCGTACAGCGTTATCATGTCCATCGTCTGGCTGCTGCTGGAATCCCCGGACCTTGCGCTGACCGAAGCTGCGGTCGGCGCCGGAATTACCAGCGTTCTCTTTTTCCTGACAGTCCGGCGCATTAAAAAGATGGAGGAGGCGCAGCATGGCAACTGACTCTGGCGGAATGAAAAAGTTCCTGGACTGGGTGAATGCCGAGACGGGGTTGCCGCCTGTTTCGGAACGGGAAATTGATTACGGCGACGGCGATGATCATCACGGTGATCACGGGGGGCATGATGATCACGGCGGTCATGGCGATCACGGCGGGCACGATGCCCATGGCGGTCACGATGCCCACGGTGGTCATGATGATCACGGTCACGATGCCCACGGGCACGATGCCCACGGCCACGATGATCACAGCGGTCACGATGCCCACGGCGGCCATGACGCGCACGGCGGGCATGATGATCACGGGGCGCATGATGCCCACGGGCACGATGATCACGGGCATGACGCCCACGGCGGCCATGACGCGCACGGCGGGCACGATGCCCACGGCCACGATCACCACAAGGCCCACGATCCCAGGGATGACGAGCAGGTTTCCGACTATGCCGAAGACGGCGTGATAGACGAAGAATTTGATTATTCGGCTATGTTCGAAGGAGCCGAAAGTCAGCGTAAGGGCGGAATGCTTGCCCATGCCTCGGCCCTGAAGCAGGGCATCATGCTGACAAGAAAAATAAAAAGGCAGCTCCAGTCGACCCACCTGTTGTTCCGCATATTTTCGGTGGCACTAACGGTCTTGATTATTACCGTTTTGCTTCTGACTTTGGCGGACATGCCAACGTTTGGCAGCCCCGATAACCCCACGGTTAACGAGGTATATTGGCGGTATGTAAAAGACGGCTTGGAAGATACCGGGGCTGTCAATGCCGTTGCGGCGATGATCCTGGATTACCGGGCTTTTGATACGCTTGGCGAGGCAGTCGTTTTGTTTACCGCTGTAATTGCCGTTATCATGCTTATCCGTATGTTGGCAGATTCCAAAGACGGGAAGCCCGCAAAAACCGGAAGTACCGCAAAGCATCCGGTTATTTTACGGGTAATTGTAAAAATGACAACGCCTTTTGTTTTGCTGTACGGGATTTACATCATCCTAAACGGGCACCTGTCGCCCGGAGGCGGTTTTTCGGGCGGGGCAATTCTCGGTGCGGGAATAGCGCTTTTCGCCTTTGCCTTTGGCCCTGAAAGGGTTCGTAAATTTTTTACGTTTAAAACCTATTCTGTCTGCACGTGCGTAGCTCTGCTGTTCTACATACTTGTAAAAGGATATTCCTTTTTCATGGGCGCAAGCGGGCTGTCCACCGGTATTCCCCTGGGCATACCGGGCAATATCTTAAGTGCGGGGCTAATCCTTCCTTTGAATATCTGTGTCGGGATAGTCGTAGCATGTACGGTATATGGCATTTATGCACTTTTTTCTGAAGGTGAGGTGTAAACATGGAAGTTGCGGCCATTATCTTATTCGGTATTGGATTAACCACCCTTTTACTGCAGAAAAACCTCATTAAAAAGGTGATAGGCGTTAATATCATGGATACGGCTATTTTCCTCTTCCTTACGGCAAAGGGATATATAGCCGGGGGAAAAGCCCCGATTGTCATGGACGGCGTAACGGATACGGCGCTCTATATCAACCCCATCCCGTCGGGGCTTGTACTGACAGGAATAGTTGTAGCGGTGAGCGTTACGGCGTTTATGCTGGCCCTCTGCGTGAAACTGTACGAATACTACGGAACCCTGGACATGGAAAAGATCACCCTGATGGCTGAAAGGAGGAATGGTTAATGCAGCTGTTCAACCACTTCCCGTTCATCACAATAATGTTGCCCCTTGCGGTATCGGTGCTGATGTTGCTCATAAAGGGCGAAAAAATCAGCCGTACCATTTCCCTGTTTGTGCAAATGATACTTGCCCTGCTGTCTCTCTCGCTTCTCCTTACCCTTTTGCAGTCGCCTGAGTCTACATTTACCTACAACATGGGTCATTTCCCCGCGCCCTGGGGCAACCAGCTAAGGGCGGGCCCGCTGGAAGCGCTGATGGCATGCGCTTTCTCGATAGTCATGTTCTTTTCCCTTCTTGGGGGAATGAACGACACCGCAAATGACATAAAGCCCGGGAAGATCCACTATTACTACCTTATGATCAACCTCTGTACGACTTCCCTTATGGCCCTTGTATTTACCAACGACATTTTTACCGGATATGTCTTTATAGAGATCAATACCCTTGCCGCCTGCGCCATTGTCGTAGCCAAGGAGAGCGGAGAAACTGTCAAGGCGACGATCAAGTATATGATACTGAGCATCCTGGGTTCGGGGCTTTTCCTCCTTTCTACTGCGATGCTGTACGGCATAACGGGCCACCTCCTTATGGAACATGCCCATACGGCCATCGTTGGACTGGAGGCTGCCGGACAATACATACGGCCCCTGACCGTGACGCTGATATTGTTCTGTATCTCGATCGCCGTTAAGAGCGCGCTGTTTCCTTTCCATACCTGGCTTCCCGATGCCCATGGATACGCCACAACTTCGTCGTCGGCGGTGCTGTCCGGCCTTATCCTGAAAGGCTATATCGTATTGCTGCTCAAGCTGGTTACGCGGGTTTACGGCACCGAAGTGGTAAGCAGGGTTTTGCCGGCCCTTATCGCCCTGGGTTTGTTGAGCATGCTTGCCGGTTCAATAATCGCCTTTATGCAGAACGACATCAAGCGGATGATCGCCTATTCTTCCGTTGCCCACATCGGCTACATATTCATGGGCATCGGCTTTAATACGCCGGCAGCGTTCGCCGCCTCAAGCTACCACATCATCGCCCATGCTTTTACCAAGAGCATGCTGTTCATCGCAGCCGGCGCGCTGATTAACACGGCGGGAAGCAAAAACATTTTTGAAATGCGGGGGGCGGCGCTGAAAAACAAGCTCGCCGGCGCCGCTTTTATTGTGGGAGCGTGTTCCTTAATTGGAATACCGTTTTTTGCCGGCTTTCCGTCGAAATTCTTTCTGGCGGATGCCGTAATGCATGGAACCGGCGGCAGGTTTATTGCCGTTACTGTTTTGGCGCTGAGCACGTTCCTGAACGCGCTCTACTATGTTCCAACCTTGTTCAAACTCTATTCATACGGAGGAACAGCGGGGCTGGAAACCGGCACTATGCCGGCGGGGAAAAACAAATTATCTGTTTCTTTCACGCTGGTTTGCTTGATAGCGGCAAACATTGCCCTGGGCATTTTCTTTGGCCCGCTGTTGAGCGCACTTGAAGGGGGATTTGCCTGGCTGGGATAATAGACGTTTTGTCTCGCAAGGAAAATTTGAATAGATTAACGTTATTAACGTTATTAAAACAGGACATTTCTTTAAGGAGGAAATCTTAATGCTGCCTGTCGTGATTATTGTGATTTTGCTTTTTTCGGCTGTCTCACTCAGTGTTGTGAAGAAAAGCGGTTTTGCGAAAGCAATGACGCTGCTCTCTCTGGGCATTGGCTTTGTTCTTTCCATGATGTGTGCCATAGCAACGGGCAACGGGGAGACAATCAAGCTGGTGCTTGGTTCGCCGCCCTGGAACCTTTCGGTTTCCGTCGGCATGCTGGAAGCGTTTATGGGCTGTATCTTTACCGGCATTGGCTTTTTGATCATGTGGGCATCCTGCACCATGATCGAGCACGATGTGGAGAAGAGGTACGTTCCGCTGTACTACGCCCTTATCTGCACGCTAATCGCCATGCTCTGCGGCGTTGTCTTCTTTGACAACCTCTTCAATGTCTTTATCTTCATTGAACTGAGCTCTTTTGCCGCTGCGTGTATCGTTATCATCAAGAATCAGCCGGAGAACGTCCGGGCAGGTTTAAAATACCTTGCCCTGTCGATACTCGGTTCCGGTTTTGTGCTAATGGCGATAGTAATTCTGTACTCCCTGACAAAAGATATTGATAAAGCCCTTACAATATCGGCAATCGGAAACGCCTTTACACATCACCATGCTTTTGATCATCACGAAACCGCAGTGTTTTTCGCCCTGCTGTTCCTGACCATTGGTATTGGCTTTAAAAGCGCGCTGTTCCCCATGCACATCTGGCTTCCAGACGCACACGGTACCGCGCCGTCTCCTTCTTCAGCGGTGCTGTCGAGCCTCGTGCTTAAGGCCTATGTTGTTTTCTACATCAAGATGGTATTCGGCGCTGTCAGCCAGAGCACTTTCTCCCACGATAATAACATCCTGATGCTGATGTCGGCGGTCCTTGTCTTTGGCGTAGTCGCCATGCTTGCCGGTTCTGTTATGGCCATTTTGCAAACAGACATCAAGCGGATGATCGCCTATTCATCTGTCGCCCAGATTGGATACATTTTCATGGGTATTGGGCTTGGCGGACTTGGCACCAAAGAAGGCTTGTATGCGGCGATCTTCCACATATTTGCCCACGCCATTACGAAGGCCGGCCTCTTCCTTGTAGCCGGGTCGATTATCGAACAAACCCATAATCGGCGGCTGGACAAGATGCAGGGCCTTGGGTATCAGATGCCGGTTACCATGACGTTCTTCCTGATAGGCGCCCTTTCCATGGTTGGTATCCCCATGTTCATCGGCTTTAACAGCAAATGGAATTTTGCCATGAGCATTATGGGTTCCGGCAAATTCTGGGTAATGGTTGCCCTGGTTATTTCTTCGCTGCTGAACGCACTGTACTACCTGCCGGTGGTAATCCGCTCCTTCTTCGGACCGGAAGCGCGGGCAAAAGCGGAAGGACCGAAAGTGGAACGCCCCATAAGCGCCCTGCTGCCGATTGGCCTTTTGTCCTGCGGCGTAATTCTTTTTGCGATATTCGCCAACAGCACTCTTGTACCTTTCCTCAATGATGCAATCAAAGGTTTTGATATTGAAAAGGTTGTTTTTGCTGTTAAGGCGGCTGCCGAAAGCGTGCATCATTAACGGTCTTTTTAATAGAAGGGGGAACGGCGCATGAATTTCTTTACAATAGTCCCGGTTCTGTTTCCTGTCTTGGCAGGAGGGCTCTTACCCTTTTTGGGTCTGGGCGAGAATCGGGGCAAGCGCCAGGTTTATGTTGCCACCGTGGTAGGGCTGAACGTTTTGTTCGTCATTATCGCGATATGCATGTCAAGCTTGGAACTTAAACTGTTTCACATAACATCTTCTGTTTATATGTTATTGAGGGTAGATAATCTGTCGCGCTTTTTCCTTGTTCTTGCATCGCTGTTATGGCTTGCCGCGACGTTTTACACCTTTGAATATATCAAACACGAAGGTAAGGATATCCGTTTCTTTACCTTCTTCCTCATGACTCTGGGAATCATCATGGGTATCTGCATGGCAGGTAATTTCTTTACCCTGTATCTTTTCTATGAGTTGATGACCCTTATTACATACCCGCTGGTAATTCACAGTGAAACGCCGGAGGCGATGAAGGCCGGAAGCAAATACTTAATGTATTCTTTCTTCGGCGCGGCATTCGCGCTGGTTGGCTTTATCTTTGTCGCCTATTTCGGCAAAACCATTGACTTTACCCCTGGCGGCGTTCTGGAACCGGTTAAAATGCTCGGTTACGAACCGCTGCTGCTGGTAGTTTACATGATGGCCTTTATCGGCTTTGGCTGTAAGGCGGGCATGTGGCCGCTGCATGCATGGCTGCCCACCGCACACCCGGTAGCGCCCGCGCCTGCAAGCGCGCTGCTCTCCGGCGTTATTACCAAGGCGGGCGTTCTGGCGATTATCAGGGTAACGTTCTTTATTTTTGGGGTAGACTTTGTCTATGGAAGCTGGGTACAAACGGCTTTAATGACTATGACGCTGCTGACGGTCTTTATGGGATCGATGCTGGCGTTCAAGGAAAAATTGCTTAAGCGAAGGCTGGCGTACTCTACGGTTAGCCAGGTTTCGTATGTGCTTTTTGGTTTTACCATAATGAGCGCGACGGGGTTTTTGGGATCGATGCTGCACATAATCTTCCATGCGATCATCAAGAACGTACTGTTCCTTTCCGCCGGCGCAATCATTTATAAGACCCACAAGACCTACGTGTATGAGCTTAAAGGTATCGGCAAGGCAATGCCCATAACGATGTGGTGTTTTACCATAGCGTCTGTGGCGCTCGTAGGCGTTCCGCCTACGGCCGGCGTTGTAAGCAAGTGGTCTCTGGCGATGGGGGGCATTACGTCCAACCATCCGTTCCTGGGGGCCTTTGGCGCGGGTATCCTCCTTATCAGCGCCCTTCTTACCGGCGGTTATCTGATTACCATTTTTGCCAACGCGTTCTTCCCTGGTGCGGGTTTTGACTATAAAAACCTGAAAAGCTCCGAGCCCAATAAATACATGACCGTGCCGCTGGTAATACTTTCGGCTTGCTGTGTCCTGTTCGGAATGTTCCCCGGTCCGCTGGTGGATTTTATCACTAAAATAGCGGCGCCGCTGTTTTAAAGGAGGCTGAGCTAATATGAATTTGGAAACGATCGGACACCACGGCCTCTTTTTTCTGACAGTCTGGCCCATAGCCGCCGCTTTTATCAGTTTTCTGATTGGCAGGCGCAGCAAGAGCGGGCGCGACTATTTTGCGATCTCCGCCGTGGTCATTGAGTTTCTCGTTATGTTTGGAATCGTCTTCGCGGCAAGAAACGATCATCCGCCGTCATTTGAATTTATCGGTTTCATGGGCTACAAGATCCATCTAACGCTGGACGGTTTCCGCGCCATCTATGGCCTTATAACCGCCTTTATGTGGATGATGACGACGATTTTTTCACGGGAATATTTTGCCCACTACCGCAACCGGAACCGGTATTACTTCTTCCTGCTGATGACCCTTAGCGGAACGATAGGCACATTCCTTTCGGCGGACCTTGTTACAACGTTCCTGTTCTTCGAAATAATGTCGTTTACTTCCTATGTAATGGTTCTGCATGATGAAAGGCGGCTTGCACTCGAAGCGTCCAGGACCTACATGGCCGTGGCGGTTATCGGCGGCCTGTCTATGATCTTCGGCATATTCCTTGTGAACGCCGAATTGGGCACTACGGAAATAGGCGCGTTCTATGAAGCCATGAAGCATTTTGAAGGCAACAAGGCAAGGCTGTACATGGCTGCCGCTTTTATGCTGGTTGGCTTTGGCGGAAAGGCCGGTATGTATCCTCTGCATATCTGGCTTCCCAACGCCCACCCCGTTGCGCCCGCGCCGGCAAGCGCCCTGCTCTCCGGTGTTCTGACCAAGACCGGTATCTTCGGCATTCTGATAGTAAGCGCCCTGCTGTTTAACGGGGACTTTAACTGGGGACTCATCATGCTCAGCATCGGGGTTCTCGGCATGTTCACCGGCGCGCTGTTGGCGCTGTTCTCGATCGACTTAAAACGAACGCTTGCCTGTTCTTCGGTATCGCAGATTGGGTTCATATTGGTGGGCGTCGGAATGATGGGCATCCTGAACAACGGGGAAACCTATAAGTACACCTCCATGGCTACAATGGGAACCATGCTCCACATGATTAACCACTCGCTGATAAAGCTGGTGTTGTTCCTAATGGCGGGCGTGGTATATGTCAACCTGCACCAGCTGGACCTTAACCAGGTTCGCGGATTTGGCCGGGGCAAGCCCCTGTTTACCTTCTGCTTCCTTATGGGGGTTATGGCGATCATAGGTATTCCGTTCTGGAACGGCTATGTAAGCAAAACCCTGCTGCATGAATCTATCGTAGAACGGATTTGGTATTACTACGATTATATACCAATGGCGCATTTCTTCCGGATTGTGGAAAGCATCTTTACCCTTACCGGCGGCCTGACCACTGCGTATATGATAAAGATTTTCACCTGTGTCTGCATCGAAAAGAACCAGTTCCACCAGGAAAAGCTAAGCGCCCTGAACAAAAAGTATATTTCAAAGGCAAGCGCCGGAGTATTGCTGGTAGCTGCGATTATTCTTCCGATTTTGGGCTTTTCTCCGTATAAGTTTATGATCCCCATCGCTCAGTTCGGGGAAGTATTTATGAAGGGAAAAGGTTTGGCTCATCCTGTGGAATTCTTCGTGTGGGCAAACGTTAAAGGCGCCGTAGCATCGCTCTCTATCGGGGTAATAATTTATTTCCTTATAGTACGCGGCAGCCTAATGGCAAAGGACGCACAGAAACGTTCAATTTATGTAAACCTTTGGCCTTCGTTTATTGACATCGAGAAAAAGGTATACCGTCCCCTGCTGCTGCGGCTTCTGCCCTTTGTCGGCGCGCTCGTGGCGAGGATCTACGCAAGCCTTACTACAGTGGTCTCTTCGCTTGGGTACAAGGCATTTATGGCTTTCCGCAACTTCTGGATTGCAAAAATGTCCAACTTTAAACCTGAGTTTGCGAATGTAAAAGTTAACTATGCGGCTTCGGTAGAAGAAATCCCCGACTTCCGCGTCGGCCTGGATTACATGAAAGGCGCCTGCGACAAAATGCTGGAAACAGCGCCCACAGCAGGTTATGGCCTTGGGCTTGTGCAGCAGGGCCACGAGAAATTGTGGGAGAAAGCGCCCGAGGATTACGGCCTTGCGGCCGCGTGGAAGACTTACGACAAGGTTGTGGAGAAAACAACAGTTCCCGACTTTGGCCTGAGTTTCTCGCAGAAGGCTTCCGAGAATATTTTCGGGAAAATCTCCGGTTTCTTTAACAAGGGTGTGGACGATCGCTTTGAAATGCCCAAGAAACCTCTGATCAACTCTCTGGCGTATTGCCTTCTCCTGTTCCTTATCGGTGCAATTGTAGTTGTTGCTGTTGTTTTATAAATAACGATTGTTCAGGCAGGGCTGTCCGGATACCAACGGACAGCCTTTTTTATCCCTTGCCATACCCTTAATTTCCCCGTATTATTGGCTTAATACACAATTACGGAGGGTCCGAAATGGCGCAAACGCCGCTCATCGAAGATGACGATGAAGACATAGAAGAAGAAAAGACGGAAAACTGGCAGGAACTGCTCGCCGGGAAGATGCTCAAGACGCGGACGATACTGCTGTCCGGCACGATACAGAAAGAGCTTGCCGAAAGGACCATACGCCAGCTTATCCTTATGGAGGCGCTGGGCGACGATCCGGTGCGGATTTTTATTGATTCGCCGGGAGGAGACGCCGACGCGGGATATGCGATTTTCGACATGATTCGCTTTATCCGGCCGCCGGTCTGGACAATCGGCATGGGGCTGGTGGCCAGCGCCGCGGCGATCATCCAGCTTGCCGCGCCCAGGGAACGGCGGGTGGGGCTGCCCAACAGCCACTACCTTATCCACCAGCCCCTTTCGGGCATACGCGGCGTCGCCACCGACATCGAGATTCACGCGCGGGAACTGGACAAGCTGCGGGAAAAGATCAACCGCCTCATTGCCGAGGAAACCGGCAATCCACCCGAGCAGGTCGAAAATGATACCGACCGCGACTACTGGATGAGCGCGCAGGAGGCGGTAAAGTACCGCCTGATAAACAAGGTGATTACCAACCGGGACGAAATGTGAGGACAGGGGCTTTGCCGGAAAAACGCCTTTCGCTGGTTTTTTTGTGCATGTTAGCGGCAGTTGTACTTATCTGCAGTTCGTGTTCATCAAAGCTGGGATGGGGCGTTTTGCTCTGGTCGACTGAAGAACCGGCGATTTCATCGGGAACGGTGCTGCCGGTGTACATCAGGTCGAACATCGACAAGGTGTGGGTAGTGGGCGTTCCCGGCGCAAAGGGTTACAAAATCGAGGTTCCCCTTTCGCGGCTGGAAATGATGGGGAGCCGAAAGAAGGCAAACCGGCGCGCCGAGTCGTTTGCACCATACGCCCTTGCCTATGCCGAAAATTTGCAGGACGGCCTGCCGATCCGCGATGCCCCTGAAAATAACGCCCGCCGGGTGTACCGGCTAAGGACGGGAGAAATTATGAAGATCCTCTCCCGCGCAGATGGCCAGCCGGCAATTGGCGCATCGGGCGATCCTCTGCCCGGCGACTGGTTAAAAGTCCTTACCGAGGACGGCAGCATCGGCTACTGCTTTTCCTACCGGCTAAAAGTCTTTGACTATCAGGGCGGGCCGCTTGTCGCGTCTGCGCCCGTTATCAGTGAAAATGTTGTTGATGATCCCAACCTGGACATGCTGCTGTCAAAAACCTGGTCGCCCGAAACGTATGGGGCGATGATAAACTACCGGCGGCTCAACCTTGAAGATCTGTCCCGCAACTGGCGTTTTGATCCAGGACAGGAAACGGGCATTGCCCGCGTGTACGCGCCGGGTGTTGACCGCAGCTTTTCATATACCGGCATACGAGCCGAAGGCGCCCGTTCCTGGCGTTTTGAAGGCTCCGGCCTTTCGATGCAGATGCGCTCCGAGTCGACCATCGCCGTGCAGTATCCCGAAAGTTCCGGCGGCAACAGGACGCTGCTTTTTGTCGCGCTGCCAAATAGCGTTGAAGACCTGATCTTTCAGGAAAGCGCCCGCCGCGACAGGCTGTACAGCGCCATCTACAGCCAGGGGCCGGTTTTTACCAGCAACAACTACGGCACCATCATTTTCTCGGAAGAAGGCTCGTTCGCCTGGAATGGATTCGACCTGCTGGTTCCGCAATATATCGGGGCGGGCGTGCAGGGGAACGGCACGGTAGCGATGGACCTTTTCCTCTCCAGCGATCTTGAAGATCGCTACAGCGGCGCGTTTACCCTGCGTTTTATTTCCGGCGGACGGGAAGAGGCGCTGCTTCGCTGCATGTACTTTCTGGACAACCAGGGCTTTAGGATAGAGATCGTCCCCGAATCGAGCATTGAGGATATTGTCGTAACGCGTCGCGCCGCCTCGCCGATGGTTCTCTACTTCTTCATGGACTCAGGTCTGTGGTAGATAATGAGCTTTGTTCAATTCTCAAAAATTTCCCTGGCCTTCGGCGATCGTGACATACTCAAAGACATAAGCCTGCACCTGAGCGCCCGCTCCCGCGCATGCCTTGCCGGGGCGAACGGCTCGGGGAAGTCAACGCTGATGAAGGTGATAGCCGGGGAACTTGCCGCCGATTCAGGCGATCGCGCCGTGCAGCGCGGCACCCGCATCTCCTACCTGCCCCAGTCGGGAATTGTTCACCATGGGAAGAAACTGCGGGACGAAGCGGAACTGGCCTTTGCCCCGATGCATGCCCTGCTTGCCGAGGCGGAAAAAATTGGCGCGCTTCTGGAAAATGCGAAAAACGATGACGGCCAGGTGGCGGCCCTTTTGGAAGAACATCACCGGCTGCAGGAACTGGTAGAAAATTCCGGCTATTACCGCCGCGAAGCGGAAATCTCCTCCGTGCTGACGGGCCTTGGCTTTTCCGCCGGGGACCTGGAACGGGATACCGGCGAATTTTCCGGCGGCTGGCAGATGCGCATCGCCCTGGCAAAAACGCTTCTGGAACAGCCGGACATTCTGCTCCTTGACGAACCAACCAACTACCTGGACATCGAAGCCCGCGACTGGCTGGAAAACTGGCTCGCCAAGTTTCCCGGCGGCTGCCTGCTGGTCTCCCACGACCGCTACTTCCTCGATGTCACCGTCAACGAAGTGTACGAGATCTTTCAGGGAAACCTGAAACGCTATGCGGGGAACTACTCAGCCTACGAACAAACACGGCAGGCGGAACTTGCCGGTCTTATCAAACGTTACGCCCAGCAGCAGGAAGAAATCGCCAAGACCGAGGCGTTGATCCGCCGCTTTCGTTACAAGGCAACCAAGGCGGCCTTTGCGCAGGAGCTGATCAAGCGGCTGGACAAAATGGAACGCATCGAAATCCCCGAAAACCTGAAAAGAATCGCCATCACTTTTCCGCCGCCGCCCCGTTCGCCCAGGGTCGCCCTGGCCCTTGAGGGCATCGGCAAGAGTTACGGCAACCGCCGGGTCCTGTCCGGCCTGGACCTGACCGTGGATTCCGGCGAGCGGCTGGTGGTCGCCGGTCCCAACGGCGCGGGCAAGACGACCCTGCTCCGCATACTTGCCGGTTCAGGCGGCGATTTTGAGGGTACGGTACAATACGGCACAGGTATCAGCGCCGGGTATTTTTCGCAGGAAGCCGCCGAGGCAATGCAGGGCAGCGAGCAGGTGCTTGAGTTCATCGAAGCGGAAGCGCCCACGGCGCTGATCCCCCGGGTGCGGGACATGCTGGGGGCATTTCTCTTTCGAGGTGACGATGTGTATAAGAGCGTCTCGGTACTTTCCGGCGGCGAGAAAAGCCGCCTTGCCCTGCTGCGTATGCTTCTTAAGCCCCTTAATCTGCTGATTCTGGACGAGCCGACCAACCACCTTGACCTTCACTCAAAGGATATCCTGCTGGACACTTTGAGACAATTCAGGGGAACAATCATTTTTGTTTCTCACGATCGCTCTTTTATGGAAGCTCTCTCCACCAAAACCCTGGAACTGTCCGCCGGTGCCGGACCCGACTGTCCTGCCCGTACCCGGTTGTTTTACGGTAATTACGGCTATTATCTGGAAAAAATTACCGCCGCCAAAAGCGGCGGCGAATCCGTTTACAATGATGTTAGCGGTATTAATCATACTGTTACTGTTAGTGATGGTGTTAATGACAGCGCCATTGGTACTACCGGCAGCAATGCGGCTGAACAACGGGCGCAAAACAAGCAACGGCAGGCCATTATCCGGCGGCTTCGGCGGGAAGAAGCGGAGTTACTGAACGCCATTGACGAACTGGAAGGCGAAAAAGGCCGCCGGGAAGCGGAGTTATCCCGCCCTGAAGTATACGCAAACGGAGAAAAGGCAAAAG
>WRJO01000018.1 GCA_009778545.1 Treponema sp.
CCGACATCGATAAAAAACGCTGGCTGCCACTGGTGGTAAGCTTTAAATTCGGCGAAGCCAAGGCGCTGGAACTGTTTGTTGAAATGACCAAACGGCTGGGTATCGGCGAAGCCGAAACGGCGGCGGCGTTCAAGACGGCAATGGCAAAACAGCAGGCCTATTTCGACGCGATACACGAGATGGGCAGGCAGGCGCTGGAAGAGGCGCGCATTGCCAACCGGCCCGTCATCGCCACGCTGGGCCGTCCCTACAACGCCTTTACCCCGGAAGCGAACATGGGCATTCCCCGCAAGTTTACCACGCGGGGCTATTCGATCATTCCCTTTGACATTCTGCCCTTCCATGACGAGGAAATTTTTCCCAACATGTACTGGTACTACGGCCAGCAGGACGTAAAGGCCGCGCAGCTCCTCAAGAACGAGGAAAATATTTATCTTACGTTTATTACCAATTTTTCATGCGCGCCCGATTCGTTCATTCTGCATTACATCAAATGGGTGATGGGGCAAAAGCCTTTCCTCGTGCTGGAACTCGACTCCCATTCCGCCGACGCGGGCATCGACACGCGGGTTGAGGCGTTCCTCGACATCATCGACGGCTACCGCGCCAAAAAGGACGAGCTTGAGGCGGACCGCTTCGATAACGGCTGGCGTTTTGTCAGCGAGAAGCAGGCAGGCGGGGATTTTGACCTTCGCATCGACAATGTTAAAACCGGGGAAAAAGTTCCGATTGCGGGGAACAAGCGGGTAAAGGTGCTGCTGTCCAACATGGGGGCGATCTCTACGGAGTACATGGGCGCGGCGATTCGCAGCCAGGGCGTTAACGCCGAAGCGCTTCCTGTCGCCACTGCCAAAACGGTTCAGATTGCCCGCGCCCACGCGTCAGGAAAGGAATGCGTTCCCAGCCACCTGGTTCTGGGCAGCGCCCTGGAATTTGTTTTCAGCGAACGCTACCGCAAGGACGAACTGTACCTGCTCTTTGTGCCGATTACCACCGGCCCCTGCCGCACCGGCCAGTACTATGTGTACTACGAAAACCTTTTCCGCGACCTGCGGCTGGAAAACGTGGTAGTCTTTATCCTTTCGGCGGACAATTCCTACACGGAACTTGGCCCCGGCTTTGCGCGGGAAATGTGGAAGGGGCTGGTGCTTTCCGACTACCTCAAGGACATACAGTGCGCCCTCAAGGCATGCGCCGCCGATCCGGAAAAAGCGCAGGCGGAATTTGAACATTCCTGGCGCGCCGTAATGCACGCGGTGGAGCACAACCCCAAAGATATGTGGAAGGAACTAAAGCATGTCGCCGCTGACGTAAAAAAAATACCCCTCAAGCGAACCATGGCCAGTTGTCCGAGGGTGCTTGTCGTCGGCGAGATCTACGTGCGCCGCGACGACTTTGCCGTGGGCGAGCTGACCGACCTGATGAGCGAGCGGGGCATCGTGGTAAAGGTTGCCGGCATATCCGAATGGATTCACTACCTGGACTTTGTGCGGGAGTACGCCCTGAACAAGCTGCTCAAACTACGAAAACCAGGCACACGGCTCTTTTCGCAGCCGTGGAAAGACCTGAAAAAACTGGAAATCGAGGAATGGTGGAAACACTCGGTAGAAAAGAAGGCGCTTTCGATCCTGAAACCCACCGGCCTTATCCCCGACACGCCCCACGACATGCGCGAGATCATGAAGTACACCCAGGAACATTTCGTCAACCTTGAGCTTAACTCGGAAATTGCCGTATCTTCCGGCTCCGCCGCCGCCGCGATGGACTCCGGTTTTTCGGGCATCGTGAACATCAGCCCCTTCGCCTGCCTTATCGGGCGGGTCATCGAGGGCCTGTACACCCCCTGGGCGCGGGAGCGCAACTACCCGATCCTTTCTGTGGAAGTGGACGGCAACCTTTTGCCGCCGAACATCGTTAACAAGCTTAACATCTTCATGGTGAACGTGCTGCGCTTCAAGGGTTCGGGCGATCTTTCGACGCTGGTAGATGTGCCGGGGGAGTGAATTAGGGAGATCAAATTCACTCCAATCCACATAGTGACAAAATTCCCAAATTTGTGATATTCTCAATATAAATGGAGGCATAAATATGATTGAACAGTTGTTTATTATTGCGCCGGTTGGGGCGGTTTTCGCCCTGCTTTTCGCATTCATACAGGCGCGAAAAATTTACAGCTTTCCTGAAGGCAGTGATTTAATGAAACGCATCTCGCAGTCGGTGCGTACGGGGGCGAACGCATACCTGAAACGGCAGTATACCGGCGTGGCGCTCTTTTTTGTCGTTATGTTTATCATATTGGGCATTATGGCGTTTGCCAAACTCCTGACGCCCTTTGTGCCGTTCGCCTTCATTTCAGGCGGCATCATTTCCGGTCTTTCCGGCTTTATCGGCATGAAAATAGCCACTGCGGCGAACGCCCGCACAGCCCATGCGTCCTCGTACAGCCTTAACAAGGGGCTGAAGGTGGCTTTTTCGGCAGGGTCGGTCATGGGATTCACCGTCGTCGGGCTTGGGGTGCTGTTCCTTTCAATCTGGTTTCTGCTTCTGAAATACGTGTTTTTTGCCCCGGGATCAGAGGCGATCCTTGAGCTTGTCGCAAAGGGCTTTACCGTGGAAAATGCCCAGATTCAGCTTATCTCCTCCACCATGCTTACCTGCGGCATGGGGGCTTCCAGCATGGCGCTCTTTGCCCGCGTGGGCGGCGGCATCTTTACCAAGGCTGCCGATGTGGGCGCCGACCTGGTGGGCAAGGTCGAGGCGGGCATTCCCGAAGACGACCCGCGCAACCCGGCGGTTATCGCGGATAACGTGGGCGACAATGTCGGCGACGTGGCGGGGATGGGCGCAGACCTGTACGAATCCTACACCGGCTCAATCGTGGCGACCATGGCCCTGGCGGTTTCTGCCGGATACGGCTTTGGCGGCGCGATAGTCCCCATGATTATGGCGGCGGCGGGCATTGTTTCGTCGATTATCGGCGCGCTGTTTGTCCGCTCTGGCGAAAAAACCGACCAGCGGCACCTGCTCGCGGCGCTCCGCAAGGGAACCTATATTTCGTCAGCATTAATTATCATCCTGGCGGTACCCATCGTCTATTTTTGCCTGGATTGCGCAAATCACGGCGGATTCACCGGGCCCCGCTTCGGCGTTTATTGGGCGATTCTTTCGGGGCTGCTTGCCGGTGTGCTCATCGGGATGTTTACCGAATACTATACGTCGGACTCATATAAACCGACGAAGAACCTGGCCCACTCCAGCCTGACAGGGCCGGCTACCCTCATCATCGGCGGTATCTCGCTGGGTATGATTTCGACGGCGATTCCCGTTATCATTGTTGGCACTTCGGTTCTGGTGAGCTTTTACGCGTCAGGCGGAGGGGCTGACCCGGAGACCCTGAAAATAGGGCTGTACGGCGTCGCCATCTCTGCGGTCGGTATGCTCTCCACGCTGGGCATTACCCTTGCCACCGACGCATACGGCCCCATCGCCGACAACGCGGGGGCAATCGCCGAATTGAGCCACCTTCCCGAAGAAGTTCGCAAACGCACCGACGCGCTGGACGCGCTGGGCAACACGACGGCGGCGATTGGAAAAGGGTTTGCCATCGGTTCGGCGGCGCTGACCGCGCTTGCGCTGATCGTCGCCTTTATTGACGAGATTGTATTCATGAGGCCCGATTTTATTTTCAACCTGAGCATTACCAATCCGCCGGTGCTTATCGGCCTTATGGTGGGGGTTATGCTTCCGTTTATGTTCTCCTCAATGACGATGAACGCCGTTGGACGCGCCGCGCAGCAGATCGTTATCGAGGTGCGCCGGCAGTTCAAAGAAATCGCCGGGCTTATGGAAGGCACCGCCGAGCCGGATTACGCGACCTGCGTGGATATTTGCACCAAAAGCGCGCAAAAGGAAATGATAATGCCCGCGCTGATGGGTATTTTAAGCCCGGTTGTCTTCGGCCTAATCCTCGGCGTTAACGGCATCGCGGGAATGCTGGCGGGCGCGACGGCCTCCGGCTTTGTGCTTGCCATAATGATGGCCAACTCGGGCGGCTCGTGGGATAACGCGAAGAAGCACATAGAAGGCGGGGCTTACGGCGGCAAGGGTTCGGACCCGCACAAGGCGGCAGTTGTCGGCGACACGGTGGGCGATCCGTTCAAAGACACCTCCGGCCCGTCGATCAACATCCTGATTAAGCTTATGTCGATGGTCGCCATCGTCTTTGCCGGGCTTATCCTAAACTATTCGATTTTCAAGTAACGACCAATGGACAGGATTGGCAAAAGTATTGATCTGCTCATGGAGACCTACAGCTCCTTCGGTATGGTTAACCATTCCGGGGGGGCGAACCTTCCTGGCCGGGCAAACATAGCCCGCATTGTCGGGGGGCTGGACGAATTGCTCTTTCCCGGTTTCCGCGAGAACCAGGGCCTTGATCACTCAAACCTCCGGCTTGTCACTGCGGAAAAGGTAAACCACCTTGCCCTGGAACTGATCCGCGAAGTGGAAAAAAGCCTTGCCTTTTCTGTCCGCGAGGGAACGTTAAGCTGCGGCCACGGCGGCTGCCATGCGGCTGCGGAACTTATCGTAGGGAGTTTTTTCGAGGAACTCCCCGCCATCCGCCACGCACTGTCTCTCGACATGGAGGCGAACTTCCGGGGCGACCCGGCGGCAAAGAGCGTCGACGAGGTGATACTTTCGTACCCTGGCTTCCGGGCTATTACCGTTCACCGGCTGGCCAACTATTTCTGGAACGCGCAGGTTCCCCTTATCCCCCGCATGATGAGCGAACTGGTTCACGCCTCCACGGGCATTGACATCCACCCCGGTGCGCGGATTGGGGAATCTTTTTTCATCGATCACGGAACCGGCATCGTTATCGGCGAGACTTCGGTTATCGGCAATAACGTTAAGCTTTACCAGGGCGTTACCCTTGGGGCGCTGTCGGTAAAGAAGGAAGAGGCCAACCGCAAACGGCATCCCACCATCGAGGACGACGTTACCATTTATTCCCACGCGACGATTCTGGGCGGCGATACGGTAATTGGCCAGGGCAGCGTTATTGGCGGCAACGTGTGGATAACCGAATCGGTTCCGCCGAACACCACCGTCTACACCAGCGCCGGCGAACAAGTGCTCATGCAGCGGGATCGATGAATTTTTGATAAATGAACACGAGGGATATATACCAATCATTTGAGTCAGGTTTGGCTCATGATGATTCGATAATGCCCTGGCGGGGCGGGCGCGCGGGGGCGGCGAAAATTTCCGGGACTCCCCGCCGGAGGAGACGACGGAATAAATTCTAAAACTAGGATAGAGAAAATGCCTGACCACTTAATAAATCTGATGATGGATAGTTGCTCATCGCAGGATGAATTAAGTGGCCAGGTGGCTCCGCAGGCGGTCGCCCGCTGGGTTGCTATCAGACCGCTTTGCGGTCTGCGCAAGCCTGCCTTAATTATTATAGTGGCTCTATTGGGGCTCTTGCCATGCTGACTTTTTTTTATGGACACTGCTTGACGCAGTGCTTGTTCTTAGGCATCCCGGATTTCGCCGCCCCCGCGCGCCCGCCCCGCCAGGGGTTTTACGGTCAATTATGAGTAAAGATAAGTCCCCCAAAGCGGCGTTTGTTGCCGTTATCGGTCGTCCCTCGGTGGGAAAATCGACGCTGGTAAACGGTATCTGCGGCGAAAAGGTTTCGATTGTCAGCGCCGTTCCGCAGACCACCCGCAATGCGATCCGGGGCATCGTAAACAGGGAACAGGGGCAGCTTGTCTTTATCGACACCCCCGGCCGCTACAAGTCTGCAAAAAAAACCAACAAAAAGCTGCTGGACATTTCCGCAGGCGCTATTGAAGATGCCGACCTGATCCTCTATGTGCTGGACGCTTCCCGTGCTGCCGGTGCCGAAGACGAAGAGACGGCGGCGCTGCTTGCCCCCCACGCGCACAGGGCCGTAGCCGCCATCAACAAGATAGACATGGTCGAAAACGCCGCCTGCGATCCTGCCCTGGAGTTTCTTTCACGCAGCCTTCCCGCGTTGCCTTCCGTCCGCATCTTCCCCGTTTCCGCGAAAAAAAACGAGGGCATCGATGCGCTTCTGGCCGCGTTATACGATCTCGCGCCGGAGGGCGAGCCGTTCTACGGCGCGGACTACTACACCGATCAGGAAGTGGATTTTCGCATCGCCGAAATTATCCGCGAGCAGGCGATCAATCGGCTGCGCCAGGAACTGCCCCACGCACTGCGCGTCGAAATAGCCGATGCCCAGTTTACCGAAACTGCCCCTTCTGCTCAGGAGGGCGCGCCGGACGGGAATGCGCCGGATGTGCCGGAGGGCAAGCTCTGGGTGCGTGCCTTCATCGTGGTGGAGCGGGAATCGCAGAAGGGAATCGTGGTGGGCAAGGGCGGCGCGATGATAAAGGCGATCCGCCTTGCCGCCCTGAAGGAACTCCGCAAAATTTTCGACTGGCAAATCGAATTGGATCTAAGGGTAAAATGATGGGAAATAACCGACATGCAGTAACGATGCTGTGCTTAACTCTGGTGCCCTGCATCGTTGCCGGTTGTGCCGGTGAAAAGATACGCATGGCCACCGGGGGCAGCACCGCGACCTACTATTCTTTCGGCTCGGTAGTGGGGCAGATACTCACCGAGCATACCAAAATTCCCATTACCATCCAGTCCACCGGCGCGTCAAAGGCGAACATCCAGCTTATCGACTCGGGAGAGGTGGAGATTGCCATTGTCCAGAACGACATAATGGACTATGCGTGGAAAGGCATAGACCTTTTTAACGGAGAAAAGATCACCAGCTTTGCCTGTATGGCCGCGCTTTTTGCCGAAGCATGCCAGGTGATAGCCAACCCCGCCTCGGGGATCAGAACCATCGCCGACCTTAAGGGCAGGAACGTGGCCGTGGGAGACGCGGGGAGCGGAACCGAATTCAACGCCCGCCAAATTCTGGAAGCCTACGGTATCGGTTTCGGCGAAATCAGAAAACAAAACCTGAGTTTCGGCGCTTCGGCAGACGCACTCAGGGACAACAAGATCGACGCTTTTTTCTGTGTCGCCGGCGCCCCCACACCCGCCATTGTTGACCTGGCAATTAACAAGAATGTCATTTTTTTGGATATTGACGATGCCCATGCGGAAAAGTTAATCAATAAATATCCCTTCTACACCCAATTCGCTATTCCGTCCGGGAGCTACAAAGGGCAAAACGACGCTGTTCAGACTCTGGCGGTAAAAGCAGCCTTTATCGTAAGCGCGAAACTGAAAGAAGAAACGGTTTACCAGTTAACCAAAGCCCTGTTTGAGAACAAAGCCCAAATCGAAGCCGCCCATGTAAAAGGAAGCGAACTTTCACCGTCCTATGCGGTGGAGGGCATTTCCGTTCCCTTCCATCCCGGAGCGGAAAAATACTACCGGGAAATTGGCGCGCTCAATTACATGGAAGTAAGGGATACCGTATCAGGCAAAGTATACGGATCGTGGCCGTTGAACGGTGGCGAGTTTTCCGTTGAATTTGTCCACTCGGTGAATCAGAGTCCGGTGCGGGAAACTTTCTGCGCCGCAGGCAAAGAGATAGGGCTTAATTCCGTCCGTTTTTTTTCCTTTGGCGCGGGGATGCAATCCGATCTGGAAGAAGGGCAGACGATGAGCCGGGACGGCGACGCGCTGGTTATCAGCGGCATAAACCGCAGCTTTACGGAACTAAACTACATTGTGGGAACGGAATCGGATCATCGGTTGTTTATTGACGGCGAAACCGTCAGTTTGACAGGCCTCGCGTCTGCGAAAAGCCGCGGGAAGAACGCCCATATCACACTGCGGATTCAGTAAATGTCTGAACAGGAAACCGGAGAATCCAGCGTACGCCGTTTTACCGGTGTTCCGGGTATCCTGATACAGGCTTTGCTGCTCCTCTTTGCCGTCTATGTCTTTTGGGTAACCCTGATCGTCAGCCTTCCAGAACATATCAGGCGCAGCGCCTTTGTGGGCATCATGGTGTTTGCGGGTTTTCTGCTCTATCCCGCCTGCAAGGGCATGATCAAACGAAAGAATCACATCCCCTGGTATGATCTTGTCCTTGGTACGCTCGGGGCAATTTCTTTTTTCTACTTTGTCGTACATTACCAGGAAATTATCGCCCGCGCGGTTTTACTGAAGCCGCTTGATGTTGCCATGGGCGTTATGGGGATCATTATACTCGCGGAACTTTGCCGGCGGGTGGTCGGGCTTCCCATTCTGATTGTCGCGGCCTGTTTTATCGGCTATGCCGTTATCGACGGCTATTCCCTGCGCCGGATTGTGCATCAGCTTTTTTACACTACCGACGGAATCATCGGTACTCCAGTCGGGGTCTGTTCCACCTTCATCGTCCTGTTTATCTTTCTGGCTTCTTTTCTGGAAAAGTCCGGCATCATTAAGCTCTTCATCGACATTGCCAATTCCGCCGCAGGGCATACCGCCGGAGGACCGGCCAAGGTTGCGATTATCGCCAGCGCTCTGTTGGGAATGGTTTCCGGCAGTTCTGTCGCCAACACGGTCGGTTCCGGCAGTGTTACCATTCCGATAATGAAAAAAGCGGGATATAAGCCGGAATTCGCCGCAGCGGTAGAAGCTTCGGCGTCTGCCGGAGGACAGATCATGCCTCCCGTCATGGGCGCCGCCGCCTTCCTCATGGCGGATCTAACCGGCACACCCTACCCGGTAATTGCGGTCTCGGCTATTTTGCCGGCGGCGCTGTACTTTACCGGTATTTTTCTGATGGTCCATTTTGAGGCGAAAAAGCTGGGCATGAAAGGCCTTCCAAAAGAATCGCTGCCCCGTTTTGGACGGCTGATCCTTACCAGGGGGTATCTCTTTCTGCCGGTGCTGGCGCTGGTGTGCCTGATGATCCTGGGCTTTACTCCGGCCTATGCCGCCTGTTTTGCAATCCTTGCCGTTTTTGTCGTGAGTTTTTTCAGCAAGGAAACCCGATTCAACCGGACGAGTATTATTGATGCTTTTACCACCGGTTCACGGAACACCATCGGCGTCGCCGTAGCCTGTTCCATGGCCGGTATCGTAGTGGGGATCGTTTTGCTTACCGGTATCGGGCAGCAGCTCATCGGCAGGCTAATTGTCCTGGTGAACAATCCGTTCCTTATCTCGACCGGAACCAGCCTTTTTGCAGCCCTCTTTATCACCATGCTTACCTGCCTGATCCTTGGCATGGGAATTCCCACAACCGCGAATTATGCCATTATGGCAACCATTTGCGCCCCCATGATCCTCCGCGCCGGGTCAGAGATCGGCGTTGTGGTGCCGGTGCTGGCCGCCCACATGTTTGTTTTCTATTTTGGGATCGCTGCGGATATTACCCCGCCGGTTGCCCTGGCCGCCTATGCCGGAGCGGCTATTGCCAAATCCGACCCGATTAAAACCGGCATTGCCGCCACCCGGCTTGCCGTCGCCGCCTTTATCATCCCCTATATCTTTGTTTTGAACCCGGCGATGCTTTTCATCAGTACCACCCCCCTAAAGGTGATACAGATAATTTTAAGCTCCTGTATCGGGATGTTCAGCCTTGCCGTGGGGATTGAAGGGTATATGCTGCGAAAAATAGCCGCCCCTCTGCGCCTTGCGGCTGTCGCCGGCGGCCTTCTTCTTATCGACCCGGGTCTTGCAGGCGATCTTGCCGGATTTAGTCTTATTGCGGCGGTAACGGCGGTACAGATCATTGGCGGCAGAAAGAAAATACATGGTATACTGAAATAAAGTTATCCGCATACCGGAGGGATTATGAAAAAGACGGTAATTGTATTGATGCTTGTTCTCTGCGGCGCATCTGTTCTGTGCGCCCAGTCGGTGCTGCCCGGTTACAGGGGTTATTGGGAGCGCTCAAGGCAAATCAATATTATTGATCTGATTGAGTTTTATCCCGACCATCTGCCTTTCCTGCGAAATGAAATTTATGCGCGCTACGGCAGGCCATTTGTCAATCAGACATACCGTGATTATTTTCGCGCCAAAAGCTGGTATCAGGAAAAAAGCAATTTTTCCGAGTCGTGGCTTACACAAAACGACAAAGTAAATGCCGAATTTATTTCTTCCATTGAACGGTCGGTAAAAAATGATGAAGAAGTAACAGCGCAGGTATTAAGAAACATTGAGTACACGGGAGGCCGTGCGGTGATGACTTTTACATCCAGAAATGAACTGAGATGGTCTGACTCGCAGGTTGATTTTGGCCCCTATGGTCTTAGCGGCGACTACATGCAAAGTCTGAACTGGTTTGTCATGGGCGATTGGGTTCTGGTTTTCGGGTATTTTGGTTATCGCGGCAGTTATGATGTGGTTGCCTACAAACTCGATCATGCCGCAAGGAGAATTACGGATTCCGTTTCCAGGAGTGATGTGGACTGGGAAATGCTTGGCAGGCTGCTTAAAGCACAGGGCCGGGCGCCAGATTGAAACGCCGCCTGAAATACGGCATTGCCCCGGCCGGGGCGGTAGTTTCGTTTTGCGTTTGCCTTGCCGTTCTCAGGGTATGGCAGGGTCCCTGCGGTCTGGATGTGTACTATTACGCCCTGCAAACCAAAGCCATTTCTGCGACGGGCGCACAGCTTTTTTCCGATCTTTCTCCGGTTTACCGGGTGTTATACGCAATCAACCTGCTGCTGGGAAACCCCGTTTTAAGCGTACAGGTGCTTTCCAGCCTCAGCATCGCCTGTATGTACTGCTGCCTGTTGATTATTGCTCTGCGAAAAGGCTTTTCCCTTTACAAAACAGCGGCGGCGACAGTTGCCGTTTTTAACCCGGCGGTCTTTTACCTGCTGCTGGAATTTACCAAAAACAGTTTTGCTTTCGCGCTCTTTTTCCTTTCCTGGGTTCTGTTAACGGACGAAGATAACAAAATTCATTTTAATTTTAAAAACCCCGCTTCCGCCGTGCGTTCAATTACGGGACTGGCATTCCTTGGATTGTCGGCATTTTCCCACCGCCTGATGCTGGCGCTGTTCCTGTGCTTTGTTATTCAGGCTCTTGTTGTTTTTCTGAAACCCCGCGTAAACCAGTTAAAATTTATCATACCCGCCCTCATCATTGTGCTGCTTGTTGCCGCCGCAATCGGGTTGTATTTACGAACCATGATTCTGGAACGGCTTTCGATTATCAGCCTTGGCGCTCCCGTGCACCGCATGACCCAGTTTATCAGGGGCGGACTGTTGGCCGGGGAACGTGTTTTGTATATTTTCATGCAAGTCGCCGTATTTTTCCTTGTTCCCGCAGTCGTTATCAGGCGAAGGCAATTTTTTCAGAGCGAAGGTATTTTTGCCGCCGTTTCATGGCTTTTTCTGTTTCCGTTTATTCAGTTTTCATGGAATGAAATTGGATTCAGGCTTTTGATCCTCGCGCCCCTCATGCTTGGTCCCTGGCTTATCAGCCTGAACATTAGATTCCCCAAAGCCGCGGCGATTGTCTTTTTCGGCGCGAGTGTTTTGTTTACGGCAGAATCTGCGCGGAATTTGGCTGTCGTTAAAGGCCCCGATTATCGGGAATTCAGGGAAACATTCAAGTCAATTGAAGACCTTGCAGGGGGACGCCGCCTCATCGTCCACCGGGGGCTTGCCGGTTTTCTGTGGTACGAGAAGGGAATACGCAGCGAAAACTTTCTCCCTGCGGTGGAACCGGACAGATACCTCCGGCTGGTCTACGCCTTCTCTCCCGACATTCTGGAATATTACCTGGAATCAGATGATCCTCCGCCTGTTCAAATCGACAGAACCTATACGCTCATGGAAGAATACATTTGGCAGCGCTTCTACGAGGACAGGCGGGAACTGCATTTTTTAAAGTCCGAGATGAATCCATTTCTGCCCCGTCCTGTTTCCGCATTTGTGATAAACGAGGAAGTCTCCGCTGTTCTTAGTCCTGTCTCAGACGCGCCTTAAGCAGTAATTCGGGACGGTATTCAAAGTGCATGGTATCAAAATGATACCACCTGCCGCCCCAGATAAATCCGTGCCTTTCAAATATTTCCACAATCACGTAGGGGATTGTATTTTTATATACCGCCGCTCCGCCTGCTTCCCATTGCCAGTAATGGCTCGGGGCGACGGCAATGTCAATGGCTATGCCGAAGGAATGGGCACTGAGGCGGCTCGTCTGCGCTATGGGCCGGTAGTTAAAAGTCCCGCCCGCAGGCAGGAGGTATTGCCGGTATTCCGCGCCAAGCGTTTCAAGTTCGGCAATGACTTCTTCAAGTTTTTTGTCCACCCCAAAGCGCGTGGTAACCAGAAGCCACTGCCCGTTTTGCGAAGGCATCCACTGAACGCGCCCAAGATGCGAACGAATCGCCGTTTCGTCTTTTCCGTACAGGGCGCGGAAGAATGCATCCGGCCTGAACCTGCCGGGATCGAAATTCAGCGGGGGCGGGCCATGCTGTTCCCCGGACGGATAGGGAAGGCTGAGCATATCCCTTAGATCGGGCATTTCAAGCAGCGCGTCAAAATCTTTTGTTATGCCGTCGTTATAGATGATCAATGTTCCGTCCGGAAAGCGAATCCCGTTGGGAATAATTTCAAAAGCGTCGGGATACGCCGTTTGCAAAATTTCCAGATCGCTTTTTTCATCTGCGGCAGGTTCATCGGCGCTGACAATAAATTGCACGCAGAAAAACAAGAGGATAAAAGCAAGCACATTGGCACAGAACAATCTATTCATTCTTTTCTCCCTGCCGCGCCTGTATCGATTCCCTGTATGCCAGTACCGTGGGGCCGGGACTGGCGGGCCTGCGCCGGTAAGCGCAGAAAGTAGCGCATAACAATTGTATGTACAGCGACGGACATAATTCCCTGCCCAGCTTCCGGTCAAGGCGGCGCTGTATCCTGCTGGGGAGGATTCCCCTGGTCTTGAGAAAAATTTGGGAAAACCCCGTCCAGCCGGGTTTCAGCGCCCTTCGTTCGGGACTGTCAACCAGAGCGGCGTGATCGGGAAGGAGCGGGCGGGGGCCGACAAAACTTTCCCTGCCGGCAAGGATGAAAAACAGTTCGGGTAACTCATCCAGGTGGGTTTTTCTGATGAACCGTCCCCATGCGGGAATGCGCCATGTTTCAAGATGCGCCCTGCCACCGCCCGCCTGGGAAACATCGCGCATGCTTTTCAGCTTAACATATCTGAAAGCAAGACCATTCCGCCCAATTCTTTCATTTTTATAAAAAACAGCGCCAAAACAGGCAAGCTGCGGAAGGAGGAGCAGGACAAAAAGCGCAAGGGCGAAAGGCATTAAAATAACGGCAAGGGAAACATCCATGAACCGGATGATGCCCATGCCGGTTCTCTCTATTTTTTTTCGCATACGAGTCCCGCTACCTTTCCCCGCAGGCCGGCGCTTAAAATTTCTTCGGCGCTGATACGGAATTTTTTTTCGATTGCCTGTTTTGCGCCGCCAAGTTCCCGTTTGGGATGTTCACTCACCATTTTCTGCCAATCTGCGTTTCTGGAAAGTTCTTTCAGTTTTCTCCGGTAGCCCCTGTTTGCGGCATACTGAAGGCGAAGTCCCGCTGCGGTTTTACAATACGTGCCGAAATGGAAGGGATTGAAGCGCGCCGCGAATAAATCGATCAGAATGAATGTTCCCTCCGGCTTCAGAACACGGTGTATTTCTTCCAGCGACTTGTCCCAGTCCATGTAACGGAAACTCAGCAAGGAAACAGCCGCATCAAAAAAACCGGAGGCGAATGGCAGGTTTTCCGCCGCCGCGTTGTACAGCGAAACCGGAGGCTGTGCGCCCCCGCCAAGCCGCAGCCGGGCAATCTCAAACATGGGGGCGCTGGGTTCGACAGCGCACAGTTCGGGAACAAGCGGCGCGAGCGCTTGCGCGAGATACCCGTTCCCGCAGCCCAGGTCGAGGAGCGAGCGGGGTTTGAGTTTTTCGATCAGCCCTTTCAGCCAGGGCCATTCAAAAACCCGCAGACGTATGTCATCAAAAACTTCCGCATATTCCGCAGCGATCGAATCATACACCGCCATGTCACCAGAATACACCATTTTCTTCACCATGTACGGCAGAAATGCCTGTAATTTGTTGCGTGTTATTCAATTGTGTGCTAGAATATTTCGGAGTAAAACATGGATACGAAGCAGGCGATCAAGCATGGAAAAACATGCCTCGGTATTGAATTCGGCTCGACGAGGATAAAGGCCGTGCTTGCCGGAGAGGACTTTTCCCCAATAGCGTCGGGCAGCCATGAATGGGAAAGCCGATTGGAAGACGGCGTGTGGACCTACAACCTGGACGACGTGTGGTCGGGACTTCAGGCGTGCTATGACAACCTGGCCGACGAGGTGCGGAACCGTTACGACATGCCGCTGCATACGGTGGGGGCAATCGGCGTATCCGCGATGATGCACGGCTATTTGGTGTTTGACAAAAACGGCGGGCAGCTTGCCCCCTTCAGAACATGGCGCAACACCGCCACGAAAAAAGCTTCATCCGAACTGACATCCCTGTTTAATTTCAATATTCCCCAGCGCTGGAGCATCGCCCACCTGTACCAGGCGATGATGGATTTGGAGCCGCACGTACGGGAAATTGACTATATGACTACGCTTGCCGGTTATGTGCACTGGAAACTCACCGGGGAAAAAGTCCTGGGGCTGGGCGATGCGTCAGGAATGTTCCCCCTGGAAAGCGGGACCTGCCTCTACAACCGCCGAATGCTGGCCCAGTTTGATGCGCTTGCGGAAAGCCAGGGTTTTCACCGGAAACTCACCAGCATTCTGCCAAAGGCGCTCAATGCCGGTGAAAGGGCCGGGTCCCTCAGCGCCATGGGCGCGCGGATGCTGGATACCTCCGGCGTTTTGCAGCAGGGGATCCATTTCTGCCCGCCGGAGGGGGACGCGAGTACGGGCATGGTCGCCGCCAACAGCATCCGGGAGCGAAGCGGCAATATTTCGGCGGGCACTTCAATTTTTGCGATGCTGGTGCTGGAAAACGATCTTTCGCAGGTGTACCCGGAAATAGATATGCTCGTTACCCCGGAGGGCAAGCCGGTGGCGATGGTTCACTGCAATAACTGCAGCACCGATCTGGACGCATGGATAAAGCTATTCCAGGAAATAGTCGCCCTTACCGGCATGGAAATCGACCGGTCATCGCTGTATACGGCCCTGTATGGCATGGCTCTGGAGGGGGACGCGGACTGCGGCGGCCTTCTTTCGTACAACTACTGTTCGGGGGAACATATTACCGGGTTTGAGCAGGGGCGGCCCCTGTTCGTCCGTCTGCCGGACAGCCATTTTACCCTGGCGAATTTCATGCGGGCGCAGCTCTTTTCGGCGATGGGTTCCCTGCGGCTGGGCATGGAGATACTTGCCACAAAGGAAAAAGTCCGGCTGGACGGCCTGTTGGGGCACGGCGGCATTTTCAACACATGGGGCGTCGCCCAGCGGCTAATGGCGGCGGCGCTTGAAACGCCCATTTCGGTTATGGATTCAGCCGGAGAAGGCGGCGCGTGGGGGATCGCCCTGCTGGCGGCGTACATGACAAGCAGTGGCGGGCAGAGCGGGCAGAGCGGGCAGAGCGGGCAGAGCCTGGAAGATTTTCTAGCGAAAAAGGTCTTTGCCGGACATGCCGGCGACATGGTTTCCCCCGACCCCCAGGACGTACAGGGCTTCAGAAAATACATGAAACACTACAAAGCCGGCCTAAAAATCGAACGCGCCGCTGTAGATTATCTGAAGTGATGGAAGAATAATCTCCCCCCACACATAAGCTAAACTTGACCCGCCACAATCGGATAATGCCCCGACGGGGCGGGCAGCGCGGGCGCGCGCGCGGGCAGGCAAAAAATTTCTGGACTCACCGCCGTAGGAGACGACGGAGAAAAATCCAAAACTAGGGTCTGCGCAAGCCCGCTTCGTAACTGTCAATTTAACCACTTCTACTACTTAAAAGTACAGAAATGCATACCGAAGAAAGTGCTGAACAGGATACATGAGAAAGGATATAGAAATCGTCTGCTGACAGCAGCCCAGAAAAGAAACAATACCGCAAAGTCGCGGATACGCGCGAGGGTAGAACACGTATTTGGCGCTATGCATCATTTTGGCGGGAGGGCGATACGGACGATAGGGATGGCGAGGGCGGAAATACAGATAGACCTATTGAACCTCGCATGTAATTTGACCAGGTATGCGTATCTTATGGAGGCAAATGGTATCCGTAAAAACAACCACATCTGGTGTTGGGGGAAGAGGTGAAATAAACTTCCAGTAAGATACACAAACTGGAGGAAACATGCGATACAGCAAAGAAGAGAAAGCGATGTGGCTGGAAGACTGGTGGCAAAGCGGAAAAAGCGCGTGGGTATACGCAAAGGAAAATGGCTTAAATCCATGGGCTTTACCCAAACAAGTGCACACAGTTAAGCGGCTTTTTCCAAGTTAAACACATTAGGCGCAACATAGTCAAGTACTGAATGCATACGAAAACGATTATAATACGCTTCAATGTACAGGAACACTGATTGTCTAACATCTGCCGCCGATCGATATAATTCATGTGGGATGTTTTGCTCATGCAAGGCGGAAGTTTTTTGAGGCGTCGAAAGCGTGCAAGGCGGCGCGGACTGCCGAGGAAGGGATAAAGCATATCCGTCGGCTGTATCATCTTGAGGATGAATTGCGGAGCCAGAACCTGACGGATGAAGCATTCTTGAGCTAAAGGAAGGCGAAAGCGGATCCTATACTCAATGATTTCAAGAGGTGGCTTATGAAACGGGAGCCTGACATACTGCCGAGTTCGCTATTAGGCACAGCGATAGAGTATGCTCTCAAACAATGGGACAAGATGGCGGCGTATTTGGAAAGCCCGTATCTGACGCCTGACAACAACGCTTGCGAGAACGCGATAAGGCCTTTTGTTTTAGGAAGAAAAAATTGGCTATTCTCACAAAGCCCTGAGGGTGCGGAAAGTTCCTGCGGCATCTACACGCTCATTGAGACTGCCAGGCAGAACGGCCTTGTTGCTGCCCATTACCTCACGGTACTTTTTGAAAAGGCTCCCTACGCATCATCCTTCGAAGACTGGGAAAAATTCCTCCCCTGGAACATTTTCACCGCTTAATTTTACGGATACGACAAATGTTTAAAAAGCAGGGTAATTCCGGGGTAATAATGTCATTATGGGAATTAAAACAAAATAATTTATTTAAAGCTGTATTAAAATAATTTTTACATTAATTTATGCATTGGAGGTAAATTCATAAAAATATTAATTTTTAGAGGTTCCCATATATGAAAGTATATTCTGCGTTTTTCAATCCGTTCTATTATTTCATACATTATTTCCATTGATGTATCTATTTTTCTATGGTCAATTCTTAAAATTTCAGAAACGTTATATAAATAATTAGACATTTTCAATAACATATTCTGAATTGTATTTTTATCCAATGAAGTAAATATTGGAAAGTCTTCGGGTTTATTTGCCATTATTCATTCCCAATTGATTGTATATACTGAATTATTTTTTCCCCTTCTGGAGTTGTTCTCAAGTCGGCCTCTTTGGACAACATTGCATCAAAGAAAGTTTCCTGCTCATCTCTTAATCGGGAATTATAAACTGTTTTCTTTTCATTTAGAAATTTTCCATAGGATACATCATCAAAGATTAAATCCATATAATCCTCCGTAGGCACATATAATAGGTTAAAATTTTCATACTGTCAATATTTCCTGTGCCTTCGCACCTATGCGTGAGGAATTTGCAGAACTATTACTGATTCAAATAATCAATCAAGTTGCCAAGGCCGAGGCGCGCTTCGTGATCGGGAAGGGCGGCGATCTGCTGCTTGGCCTGGGCGGCGTGGTTTTCTATCTGACGGCGGCAGAAGTCTATGCCGCCGCTTTGCCGTACCAGTTCTCCCATCTCGCGCAGAAGACCGCCGTAGCCGGGCGAGGCAGGTTCAGATCCGGCGATTTCTTCAAGACGGGGGCCGCAGGACGGCTGTCCAAAGGCGTACAGCACCGGCAGGGTGTAGATGCCGTCGGCAAAGTCGCGGTGAACCGGTTTGCCCTCAGCGTCTTCGGCGGAAATAAAATCCAAAAGGTCGTCGCGCATCTGGAACATGTAGCCCACATGCTCGCCAATGGCGGTCAGGCAGTCGCTTAGATCGGCGGAAGCGCCGCTGCCTCGGGCGCCCATCTGCACGGCTTCCACGAAAAGAGCGACGGTTTTGCCGTGGATGTTGCGGAGGTATGCGTCGATGGTGGTTTTGGTGTCCCAGCGGCAGGCCATTTGCCGCAGTTCCCCCCGGCACATTTCCTCGATGGTCCGCCCTATGTTCAGCGCTTCCTGCATGAGCTGTTCTTCCGCCAGATAGCGCAGCACCCGGCTGATCATAAAGTCTCCGGCGACTACGGCCATGTCCTTGCCGTACTTGTGCTGCAGGGTGGGGCGGCTGCGGCGCAGCGGCGAGTCGTCAATGATGTCGTCGTGAATCAGGGACGCCATGTGCACGATTTCCACCATGGCGCCGAGCTTGCACAGGTTCCGCTGCCTGTCCTGGTAATGCGGCCCGAAACGGGCGGCCAGAAGCAAAAGCTGCGGGCGGATCATTTTGCCCCGGGAATTGCGGACGCTGCTGAATACGTTATCCACCGTTCCTGCGTCGCGCTCGGTATGTAAAAATTTATCTATATAGTTATCAACAATAGACAGTTCTTCGCTTAAACCGTTTACATTCGATAAAAGGTTTTCCATGATCGTCGTATCCCCTAAATCCTTTAAAATTATCAGTTATCAGTTAACACTTAACAGTTCAGTTAATTCCTCAGCGCGTGCATAACGATTCCCGCAACATAGGAGGTGTTGGCGCATACATTCGCGGTGACAATGGCGCCCATGCACCGCTCGCGCTGATCCGGCGTGTACGGCAGCCGCGCAAGCCGCCGCCAGATCGGAAAGGCCGCCGCCAACAGCGGCAATACCAAAACCAGGCCCCGGCGAAAATCGAATGCGGTGCATGCAATCACCGCGGCAAGCCAGATGGCGGCGCAGCAAAGGTAAACGGCCCTGGCGCGACGGCGGCCCAGCAGTACCGGCAAAGTGCGGCGGCCGATGGGAATGTCCCGCTCAATGTCGCAAATGTTGTTGGTCATCATGATCAGGGCGATGCCAAGGAACAGCGGGACGGACAGGAGAAATATCTTCACTGCCACATAGCCGGTCAGGGCCGAAAAAACCGCCGCCGTAATCAAAAAGCCCATTACCCCGCCCGAAACAATCTCTCCCAGGGGCAGGTGGGAAATCGGTTTTTTCCCCGCCGAGTACGCGACAATCACCAGGCAGCCGCATATCCCGATGGCCAGCGTAACCAGGCCGCCCCGGTAAACGGGGTAAACGCCCAGCAGCAGGGCGGCTGCCATAAAGCCGAAGCCCAACAGCCGTACATGCTTTGGGTTAACGTTGTTATACACCAAAATCGCGTCGTTCGGGTCGTTGGAATTTTCAACGCCGTCATTGCCCTTAACAAAATCGTAGTAGTCGTTGATCGTGTTGACCGACGCCTGCAAAAGAACGGCGGCGAACAGCACAAGAACAAAAACAAGCGGCGGAAATGCCCCTTCATATGCCATGGCCATCGCCGCCGCAAGCAACACGGGCAGGATTGAGGCAGGCCAGGTATGGGGGGCGGCAAGCCCCACCGCATGTTTCAAAGTAAGTCTGCTATACGCCGCCATCCTGCTATTCTTGCGGAAGTTCGCGCAGCTCCGCCAATGAAAATACCGGTCCGTCGATGCAAACGTATTTGCTGCCGATGTTGCAGCGGCCGCATTTGCCTATGCCGCACTGCATCCGCATCTCGAGCGTGGTAATGATCTGGTCATCGGTAAAGCCCATCTTGGAGAGGCTCTTCAGGCACATGTTGATCATTATCGGGGGGCCGCAGAGGACCGCCATCTTGCCCTTGGGCGTAAAAGCACATTCCTCCAGGTACGGCGGCACAAAGCCGACGTTCCCGTTCCATTCGGGCGATCCCCTGTCCACGGTGATATGGAGCTTGGTATCCGGCTCCTTCGGCCAGAGTTCAAGAATTTCTTCCTTAAAAACCAGGTCGGCGTAGGAACGCGAACCGTAGAGGATGTCGATGTGGCCGTAGTCGGCGCGGTGCTTGAAAACATAGCGGATAAATGAACGCACGGGGGCCAGTCCGATACCGCCGCCGATAAACAGCATGTCCTTGCCTTTAGCCGCTTCGATGGGGAAGTGGTTGCCGTAGGGGCCGCGCAGCCCCACCTTGTCGCCGACGCTCATCTCGTGCAGGGCGTCGGTCAGCATCCCCGTCTGCTTGATGGCCATTTCCACCCATTCGTCCCCTTCGGCGGTGACAGAGAACATCCCTTCTCCCACGCCCAAAAGGGAGAGCATGCCAAGCTGTCCGGGCATGGTGGTGAAGGGTTTTTTTCCGTCTTCGGTCTGGATGCGGAATTTCTTTACATCCGGGGTTTCTTTGTTGATGTCTATGACCTTGCATATCTGCGGCAGCAGAGGGTTATTGTTTGTCTTTACTTCGCTCATACCGTTTTCGCCTCCCCAATCATTTCGGCAGCCTTGCTAATGTCAAGGCCGGCCGGACATTTCGCGACGCAGCGTCCGCAGCCCACGCAGAGATTAAAGCCGTTGCGTTCGGAAAAATAGGACAGTTTATGCAGATAGCGGTTGCGGAGCCGTTCTTTTGCGGTGGGGCGCGGGTTGTGCCCGCCCGCCATCCGCGCATATTCGCTGAACATGCAGCTATCCCAGTGCCGGTTTTCCGTGCCGCCGGCAGTGCCGCGCATTTCCGGCACCATCTCGAAACAGTAGCAGGTGGGGCAGACAAAGGTGCAGGTTCCGCAGGCCAGGCAGGGCCGGTGCAGTTCGTCCCATAAGGGGTGCTCGAACATCGTTCCGATTTTTTCCAGCACCGGCGTCATGTCTACCTTGATCTCCGGTTCTGCGGCTGGCAGGGGCTGTCCGGTTGTTTCCGCCAGCAGGCCGGAAAGGGTCTTAAGCGCCGCTTCGCCCTTTTCGCTCTGGCAGTGAACGTTCCAGCCGGCGGCTGTCGGCACCAGCAGAACGTCCGCCGCCGGCGCCGCCCCAGGGTTTACGCCCATGCTCTGGCAGAAGCAGGTCGCCGCCGCTTTGGAGCAGGCGATCGCTATGATGGTGAGCTTGTCGCGCTTGCGGGAATAAAATGCGTCGGTAAACGCTTCGGTAATAAATACCGAATCCATGCAGTTGATGGACTGCACGTCGCAGGGGCGGATGCCGAACAGTATCTGATCCTCCGCTTCCTGTATTTCTTCTACCGAGGCGTTCGGGCCCGTGGTAAAGCGGTACATCTTCTGCGTCTGCGGGAACAGCACGTCTTTCGGCGGCAGGGTAGTGTTCACCATATCAGGATCAAACTGCACTCCGCTCTCGTATGGCACGAATTTTTTTACGCCCTCCACCGTGCTGGGCAAGAGAACCTTGCCGGACTGGGCGAGCGCTGTTATTACTTTTTCCAGGTTTTCTTTTTTCAGTTCCACCTTTTCCCCCTTACATGAATTCTTCAAGGTCTTCCTTGCTGTAGCAGCCCAGGGCGTGTACCTCTTCGGTGGAAAGCCCGGTTTCGCCGCTGCCAAACAGGGCGTCTACATCTTTGACCAGCTTGCGGTTAACCTTCATCAGCGGCAGATCCATGGGGCATACCCGCTCGCATTCTCCACATTCGATGCAGCGGTCGCCGATATGGTAGGCGCGGGTGAGACCAAACATTGAATTTTCCAGCGTATTTGCCTGCTTGCCCATCCAGCCGGTGCGGTACTGGTCGGTATAGCAGACCATGCAGTTGCAGGCCGGGCAGGCATTGCGGCAGGCGTAGCACCTGATGCACTTGGCGTATTGCTTCTGCCAATATGCGTAGCGCTCGTCGTTGCTCTTGCCTTCCATTTCCAGCACCTGCTCGAAGCGCGGCGGGTTCTGCTGTTCCGCCACCGGCTGGCCGAGAAGCTCGTCATGGATAACCGGATTGCGGTGGCGGCAGGATTCGCATTTCGCCGCGGTCTTGCCGTCTTCCTTCATGCCTTCGCAGGGGATGCCGACGATGTAGACCTTGTCGCGGGACAGGCGTCCGTCGGTGATCAGGCGGTTGATGGCCCGCGCTTCACATCCGCGGGCTGCCAGGCCGACAACCTCGGTGCCGTACTGAAAATCAATCGTGTATTTTGCCAGGGTGTTCAGGCAGTGCTCGTTGTAAACAAGCTGTGCCGCGTCTTCCGGTTTGGTCACGAATTTCGGCGTTGTGCGATCCGGAAAACGGGTAGCACCCCAGCCGATAAAACAGCCGACCTTGCCGTCCGCAAGCAGGGAGCGCGCCTTTTCGCGCAGTGCGTTTTGAATGTCACTCATGAGCAGCAGCCTCCTTCATCCGCTTGTTCGGTCCCAGGGCGCGTATTTCATCGGTTACTTTCTGCATGGTATCGCGGAATTTGGCCGCCTCCGCCCCGGAGATCCAGCGGGCCTGGAAACGTCCTTCCTCAATTCCGGCGTATTCCAGCAGCCGCTTCATCAAAAGGAAGCGCCTGCGGGTAAAGTAGTTGCCGCTGGTATAGTGGCAGTCGCCGGGGTGGCAGCCGCACACCATTACCCCGTCGTAGCCTTTCTGAAAGCCGCGCAGGATGTATTGGGGGTTGACCCTGCCGGAGCAGGGAACGCGGATCACCCTGACATTGTCGGGGTACTTCATGCGGTTCAGCCCCGCAAGGTCGGCCCCGGTGTAGGTACACCAGTTACAGGCGAAAGCCAGTATTTTGGGTTCCCAGTTTTCAGCGTTTATATTTGACATAGCGCGTCCACCTCCTCCAGGATTTGTTTATTGGTAAAGCCCAGAAGGTCGATACAGCCGGTCCGGCAGGCCGCCGAACAAGCGCCGCATCCGGCGCAGAGTCCGGAATTGACCTGGGCTACGGTGCGCGTTACGCGCTTGCCGTTGTACATCGACGGCACATCGACCATGGTAATCGCTTTTACCGCGCAGACCTGCTCGCAGAAACGGCAGCCCGAGCACTTGGTCGCGTCTACCGCGCTGATCATCGGGCTTGTTTCAAGCTGGTCTTTGGCGAGGAGGCCCAGTACCTTTGCCGCGGCGGCCGAGGCCTGCGCGACGGTATCGGGAATGTCCTTGGGGCCTTGCGCGGTTCCGCAGAGGAAAACGCCGCCCGTCTGCGTCTCAACGGGGCGCAGTTTGGGATGGGCCTCGGTGAGCCAGCCGTCTTTGTCGATGGCGACGCCGGCGATTCCGGCCGTTTCCGCCGAGCCGAGGGACGGTTCCATGGCGGTTTCCAGCACGACAAGGTCGGCTTCGACGGTGACCTGCTGGCCGATGAGGGTATCTTCGCCCTTGCAGATCAGCTTGTCGCCCTCTTCGTAGATTTTGGAAACACGGCCGCGGATGTACGTTACCCCGTCCGCCCGCGTCTTGTCGTAGAATTCCTCATAACCTTTGCCGGGGGTTCGCACGTCGATATAGAAAATATAGACTTTCACCCCTTCGATTTTTTCTACCGTCTGATGGGCGTGCTTGGCGGCGTACATACAGCAGGCGCGGGAGCAGTAGCCCCGGGCCTTTGCCGAGTCGCGGCTGCCCACGCATTTTACAATCACCACGGTCTTTGGTTCGGTCCAGTCGCTCGGCCGCTTGATCTTGCCTTCGGTGGGGCCGGAGGCGTTGAGCAGCCGCTCGAACTGCAGGCCGCTGAGCACGTTGGTGTACTTGCCGGCGCCGTATTCGGGATAGTGGGCGCCCCAGTTGATAAGGTCGTAGCCGGTCGCCAGAATGATCGCGCCGAAGGTATCGGTGACGAAGTCTTCTTTATCCTCAAAGTTGATGCACCCAAGGGGGCATATTTTGGAACAAACACCGCATTTGCCGCTGAGCAGCATGGTGCAGTGTTCCGGATCGATGACGGGTTTGGCGGGAACCGCCTGAGGGTACAGCTTGTAAATCGCCCTGCGCTTGGACAGCCCTTCGTCGAAGGGGTTGGTGACCTTGGTGGGACATTTTTCTTCGCAGGCACCGCAACCGGTGCAGGTATCGTGGTTTACATAGCGGGGCTTCTGCCGTATCGTCACCTCAAAATTGCCGATATAGCCGGTAACCGCAGACACTTCGCAGGAGGTCATCAGATTGATGTTGGGATGCGATCCCGCTTCCGCCATTTTTGGCGTGGAGATACAGGCCGAACAGTCCAGCGTGGGGAAGGTTTTGTCGAGCTTCGCCATCTTGCCGCCGATGGAGGGCTGGCGTTCGACCAGCGTTACCTCGTAACCGGCGTCCGCGACATCAAGCGCCGCCTGAATGCCGGCGATACCGCCGCCGATTACCAGGCACTTTTTGTGCACGGGGATGGACGAGGTGAACAGCGGCTGGTTTTTCAGCACTTTGGCGACGGCCATTTTTATTAAATCGAGGGCCTTTGCCGTGGCTTTTTCCTTGTCCGTATGCACCCAACTGCACTGCTCGCGGATGTTGGCGATTTCCAGCATATACGGGTTGATGCTGGTTTTGGTAAGCATCTTGCGGAATGTGGTTTCGTGCATTCGGGGCGTACAGGAAGCGATAACCAGACGGTCCAGCTTCTGTTCCTCGATAACCTGTTTCATCGTTTCCTGCCCGGTAATTGAGCAGGTGTACTTGTTCGTTGCGGCGTACACTACGCCGGGTATCTGTTCCGCGGCGCGGGCAACCGCTTCCACATCGACTACGGAAGCGATATTGGTACCGCAATGGCAGATTACAACGCCTGTTCTGGCCATTTACACCACCTCCTTTTTGCTCATCAGGTCTTTCAGCAGTTTTTTGGCGGGGTGGAAGTGGGTGTTGACGCCGCATTCCTTGAAACTGGCCCCCATGGCTACCGCTAAAAGTTCGGTCAGGAAGTACACGGGAATATCAAAATCCTCGCCGAACGCCATGTTCACCGCTCCCTGCCGCATATCCAGGTTCATCATGCACATCGGGCATGCGGTGATAAGCGCCTGCGCCCCGCTGGCACGGGCGTTTTTGAAAATCTTGTAGAGCAGGGGTTTGCACTCGGTCGGCAGGTCCACATGATGGCTGGCGCCGCAGCATTCCGACTTGAACGCCCATTCAATGCACTCCGCCCCGGTCAAACTCATCAATTCTTCCATAATAGTGGGATTCTTGCGGTTATCCATTTCGGTGATTTTCGGGGGGCGGGTATAGAGGCAGCCGTAGTAGCATGCCACTTTAAGCCCGGTAAGGGGCTGTTTGATCTTTGCCTTGATGGCTTCCACGGCGTCCGGGGCGGTGTAGGCCTCCAGGATGCTCACGATATCGACGGAACCCTGTATCGGCATCTCGATCAGCCGGGAAAGCTTTTCCTGTTCCCCCTCGCGGGCAGCGTGTACGGCGTATTTCATCCGGGAATAGCAGGAAGCGCAGGGAACCACTATGGGCATGTTGGGGTACTGCTGTTCGGACAGGGCCACATTCCTCGCCGGAAGGGCAAGCCCCAGCTCGTGGCTCATTGAATGCCCCGCCGTAGCCCCGCAGCAGTTCCAGTCCTTGATCTCCAGGAACTCAAAACCCGCGGTATGGTTTACATACTCCAGCGATTTATGGTATTCGATGCCGGTGGCTTCCATGGCACAGCCCGGGAAGTATGAATATTTCATATCTTCAACGCCTCCTTTTCACAATTGTCCATCAGTCTGCGGACTGCCGTGCGGTTTTTAACCGTGGGGGGGAATATTTTCAGCTTGCCGCCCCCGATCATCCCCGGCAGGAATTCAAAATGCTGGAAGAGCCGGCCGCTGAGGAGGTTGTAAAACGCCGTCAGGGTCAGTTCGTGGTTTTTCCCGAACATGTAGAGGGGAAGGAGGAAGTACTTGGTAAACAGGTACGAGCGCCGTATGGGCCGGATTCCTGCCGCTTCCGCCTGCTGGCGTACCGCCTCCATTACCTGCGCTATGGGCACGTCGTGGGGGCAGCGGGCAGTGCAGGTATAGCAGGTGGCGCAAATCCACGGTCCCTTGCTGTGCAGCACCTCATCAAGCAGGCCCAGCTGCAAATGCCGCATTACTTGCCGCGGCTTCAAATCCATGGTTTCGGCCATTGGGCAGCCGGCGGTGCATTTGCCGCACTGGTAACATTCGTGCAGCTTTGC
>WRJO01000019.1 GCA_009778545.1 Treponema sp.
CGATGTCCGCAGGTACGGCTCGGTGCTTGCCCTGCGAGCAATAAACAGCAGAGACGCCATGACTGCCAACGTTTACCCTTTTAAAACCGAGGACCTTCTGGAAATATCTGCCCGCATCACCAACTCCGTACCGGAGATCGGACGGGTAGTGTACGACATTTCCAGCAAGCCCCCGGCGACCATCGAATGGGAATAGGGCAATGAAAAAATTTTTTCTGGCAGTAATCCCGCTGGTTTTCCTGTCGTGCGCCACCGTTGTGTCATTTCAGGTTGAGCACCCGCCTCTCATCGATCTGCGGAATGTAAACACCATCACCGTCATTCCCTTTGAATGGAACAGCACTTGGGAATACCAATATCTTTCGGGATGCGTAACGTCCGCGCTGATAGACGGCATCAGGAGGGGGAGGATTAATTTTGTCAATCCCTATCTGTCACAGAATATCTATCAGCGGAATTATGCAAAATACGCCGACGTGTACATAACCGGCAGGATAACCAACGTCAGAGCAAACAGTGAAACCGAATTGATAGAAGAAAAAATTCTGGGCAATGAAGTAGTAAGAAGGTACCGGACCTCCAGGACGGTAACCGTTGACATTGAATATTCGTATATACGTTCGGCAAACAACGAACGGCTGGGTACATTCAGGAAAGACGAAATAAGCACCCATACTTTTGAACATCCGGAAAGGCGGAACAACAGAACCAGGCGGGAACGTTTGCCCTTTATTTTCCGGCAAAGGGGGAGCTTGACTGAACGAATCGCCGAATCGGCGATACTGAAATTTTCCGACACGATGGCCCAGGAGCTTGGTCCTTGGACGACAACCGAGCGCAGAAATATCAGGGGTACGGGAAACGATCCCCGGTCGGCTGAGGCGAAACAACTGGTCAGGCAAAGGCAATACGGAAACGCCCTTGAGCTATACAGCGGCATATACGGACAGACCGGCCTTGTTCCCGCCGGATACAACGCTGCCATTCTGCTTCAGGCAACCAACAAATTCCCCGATGCACTGGAACTGTTGTTTGACCTGCAGCGGAGAACAGCCGAATCGGGCAAAAGCATCCCGTTTTATGTCCGGAGGGAGATAACAAAGATTTCGGATTTTATCTACGGGTTTATGGTGCTGGAGGGGTACAGGAATAGCGAATAATGCATATATGGATCGGCTGACTTCTGAACAACGAAAAAAAGCAATGTCACATAACAGAAGCAGAAATACATCCATAGAAGTATTATTGCGCAAAGCATTATGGCATGAAGGCATACGTTACCGAAAAAATGTAAAGGCATTGCCGGGCTGCCCGGATATTGCAATAACAAAATATAAAGTCGCCATTTTTTGCGACGGAGAATTTTGGCACGGAAAAAACTGGAAAAAATTGAAAGAAACCATAAAAACGAATCGGGATTACTGGATTCCAAAGTTAGAACGCAATATTACACGCGACAATGCCAATGAGAAAAAGCTTGAAAACATGGGCTGGGTTGTACTGCGTTTTTGGGGCAATGAGATAACCAAAAACCTTAATGGCTGTGTAGACGAAATAAAAGAAACTATTTATGCAATAAAAAATGGCATTTATTATTTGGAATATGATGACAGTATGGGTCTACTCGCTGCAGAAAACGAACAGGTTTACGATGAAGCACTTGTTTAAGAATTTACTATTTTTACAACCCGAAAACGGGGAGTAAAGCCCTTCTTCTGCTTTTCCTCTGGTGGCAAAACCCTTGCGGCCAAAATCAATAGCTATTGCCGCATCAGTTGTACTATCTACTAAGCCAATCGGGTCCAAATTCTGCCTCTGCTTCAGACAAATTCCAGCCGCCCTTAATAAGAGGCTCCACACCAACTTTTTCTTTGTAAATTTTTGCTAAATAGGGGGGCATGGGGGCTGTTCTTATAAGGCGGTGGAATCCTTCCTTGTCTCCTGCATGCCATAGCGCGCAAGCTCTGTTTGATATGGCAAGTTTTTCATCTAAAGACATTGTTTCCGGCATAGATTTCTCCTTTGCTTCTTTAAAAGCGCTTGGTGTAGCTGAACTGAACTGCGGCGTTGCCTTTGTCGTCAGAAACAAGTTCGATGTCCAAAGGGGGGGTGTATGCAAATCTGGCCCCGGTGTGTTCTTGGTGATATAGATATGGCGCAATAAATCCGTATATGGCGCCTGCAGCATATATTCCTACACCGAAGCCGAGCATTAGCAGCGGGTTTTCCGTTTTTTTGTTACCATCAGAATCATAAGTTACTTTGCCCTGCTTGTCCCGGTTAAGATAGCCGCCGAGCATCAGGCCCACTCCGGCGCCTTCAATCAGAAATATGCGGCTGGCGGCGATGCTATCCCCCTGAGTTAATGACCCCAATCCAAGGAGCGGATTGAGAAATGCGGCGCCAACAGCCCTTGATTGTGATGCCGTTTCTATTATCCGGAATGCTTCCTGCTGTTCCCGCCGTTGTTCGGTTAACCGCGACTTTTCTTCCAATTCCCCCGTGTCTATCCTCATGTAGCCGGAAGCGGCGATGTTGCGGGATGGAATTCCGTTTACCGCCACAATCACGATGTTCAGGGTGGGGGTTAAATCTACGGCTTTTATGCCGGAAAAACGCACCGTCTCATAGGCTGGGGAGGGGGGCTGTATTCTCTTGTCCCCGGCGAAATACGGTATGGTTCCCGTGTTCAAAATGACGGTGTTCCTTCCAAGGGTTTTATTCGCCTCATTATAAAGGGCCACCTCTACATGGTAAACAAAAGAACGGCTTCCCCCGAACACCACCGTTCCCGCAGTTTTCGGACTGATATCTTCCAGCGGCCAGCCGTCAAAACCCCAGACGGAACGCCTGCCCGTCCTGTTAAGCCCTTCCAGGATCGAGTTCAGTGCGTTGAATCCTGCCTCGGTCGGGTTCAGGGCTATCCTCATTCCCAAATCCGCAGTTCCCTTGACATAATCGGTGTTGCCTATCTGCACCAGGTTCGAATCAAAAATTATCTCGACAGGCGGATGGTCGCTGAAAAAACGGGCCGTTTCTTTAAATGTTTCCAGCCACTGGTTCCGCGCCTGAATGTCATTTACTATCCTTTCGCTGATAGAGCCGCTGCTTATGGTAGAGGACAGGCTGGTAAGCCGGGAGAGGGCTTCCATCTGGGATGGGTCAAAAGCAACGGACTGGCTGAAACTGAGCAGGGCTTCCAATTCCTGGCCTCCGGCTTGGGCAATAATGCCCTGTGCCTGGGCGGCCTGTGCCCGTACTGTCGTGGTGTTCCCCGCCAAAAGCGCCTGTTTTCCGGTGCTGGTAAGCCGCACTCCCATCTGGGAAAGGAGGTCCGCCGATGCTTCGTTGATGAGCGTTCCCGTTCCCTCAAGCTGCGCCAGGGTGCCGCCCATCATGTAATTAGCCCTGCGGATGCCGGTCCCTGCCTCGGTTATCGAGAGCAGCAAAGAATAGCGATTACCCGAAAGGCGCTGGATTGTCCCAATAAGAAAATACTGGGTGTTGGTCAAATTCCCGATGGTGATATAGTCTGCGTCGGAATAGTTCCCGCTTGCCGCAATATTCTGCTCGGCGATTATTTGGTTAAGGTTTTGCCGGTCGATGAGGGTGATGGCGGAATATCGCCCGAAATTGTTGTTCAATAGGCCCTGGACATACAGAGGCAGGTAGTCCGGCACGCTGCCCTGGGTATCCGGAGCGAGTATGGCAAGCCGTATGCCGCGGCCGCCGTCGCCTTCAAACCGGGGGGCATCTGCGGTCTTAAGCCCTCCAATCGCGCCACGAGCGGAAATGTCCGCACCCTCGGCGGATGCGTCGCCCGAATTCTCCCGCCAGCCGGCGCCGGTGGCACATGCTGCAAAAATAATGGCGAAAAATAACAAAAACAAATAAATATGTCGCTTCATTGTCCTGCTCCGCTTAGTCTCCGCTTTTTGCCGCAGCTTCCTTTTTTGCCTCGGCGCGGTCTTTGATATCGGCAATGCCGATAAATACCGCGATAATGGCGACGGCTATCGCGAATACGGGCAGCCCGCCGCGAAGAACGGCAAGCACGTCCTGCCCCCAGCCCAGTCCAAAACCGGCCGTCTCCGGTGAAAGCACGGCGAAAGCCGCCGCAGCCAGAATTACAATGCCGATAATCAGGGATTTCATATTTTCCTCCGTTTTTAGAATTTACGCAAACGATATTGCCTGACAACCATTACCATGAATGCGGCGATAAAAAAGGCCATACGAAGCGATGGCAGCAGTATCGCCGGCAGGGAAACGGAACCGATAGCCAGCACATTGCCCGCCGCAATGCCCACAAGCTCCAGAATCGAGTAGACTATTTCGACGTACATCACCACTGTGCCGGCGACAATGAGCATCCATGCGGCATCCCGTGTCTTTGACCACAGCACAATGGCGAAAAAAGCCGCCAATGCCCCCAAAATCAGGCGGCTGTACGCTAAAATCATCTGCCCTGAATCCATCGCCACAGTATGGCATTTTTCCGGCATTTGTGGAATATTGCTCTGAAAAGTGATATATTGCAGTTAAGAGCATGTATGAAAAACCATAAACCATTGTCCCTGCCGGTTCTGCTGGCGGCCGTCCTGTTTACGCTGGTTTCCTGCGATTTTCTTTCCGATTTTAACCAGGTTTCTAAAGACCTGCCCAGTCTGGAATCAAACCAGTTCTACGCCCAAAACATGGTAAACGGCAAATACTATATTGTCACGGCCGATCGCCTGTATACCGGCGAAAAATGCGTAATCTGGGCGGAAAGGGGCTGCGGGGCGACAATGGCTTTGGCAAGGGAAATTGCCGATGAATACGACCGCGTTATCCGCCCGACGACTGTGGAAATGTTCAGCATCCGGAATTTTAAAATTCACTATAAGGATGAAGAATACCTTATTAATGACGCGCTGGATTTTGCCAGTTGGCTGGTAGAGGGCGACGGAAAGCTGACTATTTTGCTGCTGGACATTCAGGACGGTTATGAAGACCCGAGAACCGACTCGTACGTTGCGGGGTATTTTTTCAACGGCAATTTTCTTCCGGAAGGAAAGATAGAAGGAACCGTGCATTATTCCAATGATAGGGACATGATATATATCGGTACCAATCCCGGCCTTGATCCGGATCTTAGGGAACAGACATTCGCTACGTTTGCCCACGAGCTGCAGCACCTGATCAACTATGTCACATCGTACATAGTGGACAGGGATTATTTAATGGATACCTGGATCGACGAGGGGCTTTCCTCCCAGGCTGAATATTTCTACCTGAAGGAAAACCCCGCTGATAAATGCTGGTGGTTCAGCGCAGATCCAAACAAGACTATCGCTGTGGGCAATAATTTTTTTGTTTGGGGCGACCGCCCCGATTCGATTATGGATGAATATGCTACCGTATATCTCTTTTTCCGCTGGATGTACCTGCAGGCAAACACTGCACTTAAACAGAACTTTTTTTACAATATTGCAACTTCAAATCAATCCGATTACCTTGCCGTAACCGAAGCGGCCGCGAGGATCAATCCCGCATGGAGCAATTGGGAAACCCTGCTCAGAACCTGGTTCGCCGCCAATTATGCCCCCAAAAACGCCGTCTTTGGATACAGGGGCGATAACTATCTTCAAAATGGCAACGGCAAGAATTTTCCCGGAATAAAGGTAAGCCCCATTTCTGGCTCGTCTATCGCGCTATACCCGGGCGAAGGGGTGTACAGCGTTATCAACAATTCCTTTAGCGCTTCTTCGGCAGGCAATATCCGGTATGCGGGGATTAGCTCATCCGCCATTGACACTTTTTCCTCATATACCGGAAATGTGCTGCTCACCTTTAACGCCAACGACAGCATCAGAGGCAGGCGTGAAACCGGCATCCTTACCGGCGTTGCACCCCGTGCTTCTGATGCCCGCTCGGCGGCGGAAACGCAGACGCGGCAGCCCGGCCCCTACGTACTGGATGCGCGCGATGTTCTGGGCAGGGACAGGCTTGCTGATCTGCCCGAAGCTGCCGGCAAATCACCGGCATTAAAGGCAAAGGCGGTAAAATGAAAAAGTTTGCCGCCGCAGCGCTGGCATTGATCGTGCTGTGCGCCGCGCTGAACGCCCTTGGCAGCGGGGAAAAAGACGGATCAAAACCGCAAAAGGTAGAAGTCAGCGGAATAGTACGCCTTGTGGGGAACAGCCCCATGACCTCGCTGGTTATCACAGGCGGGAACCGGGAATGGTTTATCGAATCGGGCGAGCAGGGCAAGCTCATGCACCTGCAGCAGCAGATGGTAACCGTCAGGGCAAAGGAGTATTACTACGACCGCGTCTTTGCCAACGGCATGTCCGCCGGAAGGCACTATTATCTGAAGGATATTACCGTTATCAGCCCGTAAAGGCAATTTTAGCGCTGTCGGCTTAATACCCGTCGGACATTGCGCGGTTCAGGTCGCGCTGGTACAGCTCCTGGTATACATAGCTGCGGTTGCGGAGCCGTTCCTTGACTTCCTTTGAGAACGGCATGAAGCGCCAGAACGCCCCGCGAATCTCCTTCTCGAGCTTTTGTATGCCTTCGGCTTCCTTGGTCATCCAGATGATGTAGTCCTGAATGAAAAATTCTTTTACGTCCCCTTTGAGTTTCTGGGCTGCGAACCACTGGTAGTAGTTCCCCGTAAGGCCTTCCTCCATCCAGTAGTACGATGCCTTTTCCTTGGCGACCTGCCAGCGGAGGTCGGCGATGGCGCAGAGGACTGCATAGTATAGGTTCTTGGGGTACATGGGGATAACGATGCGGCCCCGGCTGGTGGCGCGGTTGTGCTTGTCGAACGGTTCCCAGCATATCCCCGTGTCGCCGTACGTTGGAAGCAGAATGACATAGGGGACGATGCGGTTAAGCCGGTTTTTGTAGTTGCGGCAAAACGCCTCGGGATCGATGCTTTCGATTCGGGCCAGCATGCTGATGATGTTTTCGCGGTATCCCACGTCGTTGGGGCCGCAATGAAAGTATTCGCTTATCAGGACGGGGAAATGGTTGCCCTGCCTGCCGATGGTCATCTTTGCCGCCTGCCGTACCGTGTCGAATTCCGAATCGACCGCCTTGAGATCGAGCACGTCTCCGACATCCCCGTCCGCGACCTTTTCTCTCAGGGTGTGCACGTCCGCCTCGGCCTGGTAATATTCCTTCGTCATTGTGGCAAGTTCGCGGTCGCCTTTCAGCAGGTTTTTGATGACCTCCTGAATATCGGTAAACGCCCTTTTCTGTGATTCGCTGTAACACGCGCTGACGTTTTCAATATTGTCCAAAGGATAATGTTCGGTGATTATGTGGATACATTCCTGAAGGTTGTGTTCCAGATCGTAGCGTTGGGAATCCTTGCCCTTAAGCAGCGTCCTTGTGCCATCGAGCTTGCCCTGGGCTTTTTCCAGAAGCTGCTGCAGCTTCTGCTGGGTGTTGCTGCGGGCGATATTCACCTCGTCGGTGGTCGAGGCGCTGATCACCCCTGTTCCCACCGCCTTGAACCATTCGTCCAGGTAGTAGACCGGCTGGTTCAGCTCGTTTTCCGTTACCAGCTTTGCGAAGAAATTTCTTGTTTCGGCATCAATAAAATTGGGGTGCAGCAAGTTATAGCGGAGCAGGAATTTTTTCGGCTCTGCCAGTTTGCCGGGCGCTCCCTTTGCCGCGCTGCGGATAAACTCCCAGTAGGCGCTTATAAGCTGGGGGCGGAAGACGCTGCGGTCCTTGGGGTCTTTGGCGTTGAGGTACTTCTGCAGAATCGTGTGTACCCTTTGGGCGATGTCCCCCTCGTGCGACAGCGCAATCTTGTAATAGTCCGGATTTGCGAAAAATTTATGGGGAATTTGTTCGAAGCGCTTGGTAACTTCGGGGAATCCCGCGACGCTGAGATCAACCGCGCCGCTGTCAGAGTCCTGGCTTCCGGCTTCGGGGCTGCCCGAATCGTCGCCGTCTTCCGCCTCCGGCAAGGCTTCCAGTTCTTCATCCGCCTCCGTACCGTTCAGGCGGGCTTCCAGTTCCTTAAGAAATTCCTCTGTCATAATACCCTTATTATTAAGTTTATTGAGGGTGTTCCAAAATGTCAATGTATATTAGTATGGGGCATGGTTATACGGGAGCTTATTGCGGCATCGCGGAAAATAGTATTTAAATTCGGATCGCATACCCTTGCCGGGGACGACGGCGCAATAAATTCCGTTTTTCTGGAAGAATTTGCCGGCCAGGCGGCGGCTTTAATCGCCGGGGGCAAGCGGATTGTCATCGTTTCGTCGGGGGCGCAGGTCGCGGGGCTTTCTACCCTGGGCAAGTGGACCCGCAAAAGGGACATCCACTACCGGCAGGCCCTCTGCGCCGTGGGGCAGGTGCGGCTTATGCAGGCATGGCAGGGGGCTTTTGAGCGGCACGGCTGCCGGATAGCCCAAATTTTGCTGACCCAGGACGATTTTGGCGACCCCATCCGGACGCTCAACATGCGGAACACCCTGTTTACCCTGGTTGATGAAGGCATTATCCCGATAATCAACGAAAACGACACGGTCTCGGTCGAGGAAATCAAGATCGGCGACAACGACACCCTGGCGGCGCAGTCGGCGATTCTCTGGAGCGCTGACCTTCTGGTGCTGTTCAGCGACATCGACGGCCTGTACAGCAAGAGCCCCAAGGAATTTCCCGACGCTGAGCTGGTGGAAGAGGTGCGGGACATTGACGATATCCGCAAAAATGTCAGCATGGGGGAAGCGGGCAGCTTCGGCACCGGCGGCATTGCCACCAAGCTGGACGCGGCGCAGCGCGCCCTGTCCTACGGCATCCCCACGATACTCACCCACGGCGGCAAGCCCCGCTGTCTGGAAGCCCTCGCCGCCGGCAATCAAAAAGGAACAGTCTTTCTGGCATAGAATTTTTCCGAATTTCCTCACAGAGGCACAGAGGCACAGAGTTATTATCGTATTTGGAAGCATTGTGCATTTCTCAGTGCCTTTGTGCCTCCGTGTGAGTAATCTGGGAATAAGATCATACATACGGTGCTTGCCCCCATCTCCAAAAAGTGATAAACAAAACAGAAGAGGTAACTATGGCAGCTTTAGTGATTCCGTCATCGGTGGGAACGGCCCACGATTTTTTGGCGCTGGGGGCTTTGATTACCCGGCTTGATCCGGGCATCGTTCCCTTCGCGGAGGCAAACGAATACCGGCTCCACGTCGCGGGCGGCGAATACAACGTCGCCGCAAATTTATCAACGTGTTTCAGAATGAATACCGCCGTCGCAACCGCAATGGTCGACTACCCCATCGGGCGGCGGATTGAATTTGCCGTGCAGAAGGCAGGGGTAACGCCCTATTACCGGCGGTTCGAACACGACGGGGTGCGGGGGCCGAATATGGCCATCGTGTGGAGCGACCGGGGACAGGGCGTGCGCGCGCCGGTGGTGTTTTACAACCGTTCCAACGAGGCGGCGCAGCAGCTTGGTCCGGGTAGCTTCGACTGGGAGGCGATTTTCGGAACCGCCGCTTCGCCCCGAATCCGCTGGTTCCATTCCGGCGGAATTTTTTGCTCGCTTTCGCCCAGCACGCCCGAACTGGTAATCGAGGCGATGCAGGCCGCCAAAAAAGTTGGCGCGGTGGTTTCCTTCGACCTGAACTACCGGGCAAAGCTCTGGGCAGTCGCCGCCGCCGAGCGCGGCATGACCGCCGGCCAGGCCAGCGAGAGCGCCGCCGCAACCCTGCGCCGCATAGCGGCCCATGTCGACGTGCTGGTCGGCAACGAGGAAGATCTGCAGAAGGGGCTTGGCCTGAAGGGGCAGGACGTTGAATCGAAAAGCGAACTCGATCCGGCGGCGTTTTTCGGAATGATCGAAAGCGTCAGAACGGATTTTCCCAACATCAAAGCGGTGGCGACCACCCTGCGCGAGGTACATTCAACCAACCGCCATTCCTGGAGCGCCGTGCTGTGGATGGACGGCAAGACCTACCAGGCCCCCGCCGCCGAACTGGATGTATACGACCGTGTCGGCGGCGGCGACGGTTTTGCATCGGGCCTGTTTTACGGCCTGTTAACCGGCCTTGGCCCCGAAGAATCCCTGCGGCTGGGCTGGGCGCACGGCGCGCTGCTAACCACCACTCCCGGCGATACGTCGATGGTCGGCGCGGATCAGGTGGAAGCGTTTGCCGCCGGCGGCTCGGCGAGAATCCAGCGATAAGGAGACAGTATGACAGAAAAAGAACTGCACAAAATTTTCAGCGCGAATCTCAGGGCGCGCCGCACCGCCGTCCATTGGACCCAGGCGCAGGTGGCAAAAAAAGCCGGAATCACCGTTAACTTTGTAAACGATCTGGAAGCGGGCAAGAAATGGGCATCGCCCGCAACAATGCTGCGCATTGCCGCCGTATTCAAAATGGAGGCGTACGAGCTTTTTAAGCCGCCCCACGCATTCCCCGACAATTTGGGCAGCATACTGAAAAAATACGCCGACGAGATACATGCCGCAGTTGACGGAACCCGCCACTCCCTTTTGAAAGAAGCGGAAGCCGTTATGAAATAATATTGCTTATTTTACGAAAAGATGGTATATTTTTCACTGTATATTTCAAAGGAAACCAGTGTATAATTATACGCTGACAGCGAAACTTTGGTATACTCCGACCTGTTTGGGCTGGATATTTTTCTGCGCCTCTGAAAAAGGCGCGGCTTCGAGGAAAAGCCCGGGGTAATTGACTGCATCCATTGAATCCGGTTTTTACAGAATACGGCCTGAGGGAAAGGCGTTCTGTACATAAGGAATCCTGAGGTTCCGGGCTTCTGTTCTTCGGAAAGGAGTTCCTATGTTCTCGGTGTTACAGAACTCGCCGTTGGGCCGGTGTCCGGTACACGACCCCAATAACACAGGCTGCAAAAACCAGTTACAAGTAAAAAGAAGGTTTTCCATTTTCCGTCTTCCGTTATGTTTAGTTTATAGAAACTTTTTAATACTGCTTTCACTCTGCCTCCTGTTTGCCGCCTGCAAGCCTGATCCCGAACCTGAACGCGATCCCATTGTTAACGCGGAAACGCCGGTAATTATCAGCCTGACCTCTGGTTCCGGTACTTGGCATACACATGTTCAAACTCACGCTACCGTGACGGTGGTAGCCGCCGATCCCGAAGAGGGGACCCTCGGCTACAAGTGGTACCAAAATGAATCAGCGGCTAATTCCGGCGGCGCCGAAATTTCCGGGCAGACAGATGCGACCCTCACTCTTGACAGAGATGATTTCACCGAAAACGGCGACTATTATTTCTATGTAGTTGTGACAAACTCAATTGATGACAACGGTGACGGAGGGAAAAAGACCGCGTCTGTTACCAGCAATTATGTCCAGGTTACAGTAGATAATGATCCCACCTATGTTCCCGTAAATGCCCAGACGCCGAATGTCGTCCGGACGCCAAACAGCTCCGATTGGAGTCCCGCAACCTGGAATATGACTATTAATGAGACTTTTAGCCGGACAGTAGCAGCCAATGTTGCTGACGGAGGGATCCTGACTTACCAGTGGTACTCAAATACGACAAATAATGCTACCACCGGCACCCGCACTGCAATTGAAGGGCAGACAAGCGACACTCTCACCTTGTCCAGAGATGATAATATAAGCGCCGGCACCCATTATTTCTTTGCGGTAGTTACCAACACAAATAACGCCGCTACCAATAATAAAACCGCCACTGGTAACGGGCCTGTCCTTACGCTTACCGTTACTGTTGCCGTCGATGCCGCAACGCCGGTTGTCATTCCCAATATTGGCACCGGAACCTGGGCTAGTAATATTTGGGATGTAGCCTACAATATTAATTTGATCAGGGTAATAATGGCGAGTGTTACCGATGGCGGAACCCTTAGCTATCAGTGGTATGAAAATACTGCTGATAGCACTATCGGCGGAACCCCCATACCCGGGCAGATAACCGAAACGCTCAGCCTGAACAGGGATGATTACCCCGGTCCCGGTCCCTATTATTTCTATGCAGAAGTAACCAATACCAATAACCTTGTATCGGGAAATACAACCGCTACCGCCCCCGGTCCTGTCGCCACCGTTAATGTGGTAGGGCGGCGTGCCCAGAATCCGAATATAACCACCCAACCTGTCACGGGTACCTGGAATTTGGCCACCACCGCGACTCTGACCCGCACAGTAGCAGCCAATGTTATCGACAGCGGGACTCTTACGTACCAGTGGTATGATAATGACGAGCCAAGCAATGAAGGTGGAGAGCCAATACCCGGATCAACAGGCACTACACTCAGCCTGGCAAGGGCAAATTACCCTGTCGGTGAATATTATTTCTATGTGGTGGTAACGAACACGAGAACCAAGACACTGGAAGACGTTAATGTTGCAACAACTGTCAGCAATGTCGCCACAGTTACCGTTACGGTACCTGAAAATGCCCAGGTGCCGAATATCCCCACCCCGCCTGACGATGCCATTTGGGATGTGTCCGAAGCTGAGACCTTTACCCGGACAGTTGCCGCCAGTGTTACCGATGGCGGAACGCTTAGTTACCAATGGTATTCAAATACCAGTGCAAGCAATAGCGGCGGCACGTTAATACCCACAGCGACAACTGCGACACTTACTCTCAATAGGACGGCTTACACTGTTGACGGCGATTATTATTTCTATGTGGTAGTAACCAATACGAATACCTATGCCACCGACGATGATACCGCCTCGGTGACTAGTAATATTATCACAATTTCCGTGGATGGAAACTAATGATGCAGGTTACGGCAAATCGTAACAGGAATATTTGCCCCTTCGGGGGCAACGGTCCTGTCAGGGCCGGAAATTTATTTTGGATCCAAGGAGTTTTTATGTTGTTGAAATTTTTTAAAAGGACGGCTTTTGCCGGTTTGGTTTTGTTTTTAATGGCGGGCCTGCTGGTTGTTTCCTGCGATCAGCCTACCGACAGCGATAAAGACGCGGCGCAGCCTGTTATAAATACGCAGCCAGCCGCCGCTACCGACTGGGATGTCAGCGTCGCAGCCACCCTTACCGCTGTATCGGTAACAGCCTCCAGCCCGGATGGCGGAGAACTTAGTTACCAGTGGTATTCAAGTGAAACCAATAGCGCCACTGGCGGCGCCATTATTTCCGGGCAGACAAACGCCGCGCTGACCCTTGAAAAAGAGGATTATGCTGAAAATAAGGATTACTACTTCTATGTAATCGTAACAAATACGAACAATGCCGCTACCGGAATCCAAACCGCTTCAAAGACCAGCAATGTTGCCAAGGTTGCGGTAATCGGCAATACCGGCACTCCCCCCGAAGACGCCGAAGCGCCGGTAATCGACGAGGAGCCAGAGGGCGGTGACTGGGATATAGCTGCAGATGCCACTTTTTCCATCATAGTAACAGCCAGCGTTACTGATGGCGGAGATCTTAGTTACCAATGGTATTCAAATACGACTGACAGCGCCGCAGACGGTGAAGAAATTTCCGGGCAGACAGATGATGAGCTGATCCTTGCAAAAACGACTTACACTGTTGATGGTGAATATTACTTCTATGTAATCGTAACGAACACAAACAATGACGCTACCGGGGCAAAAACCGCCGATACGACCAGCGCTGTCGCCAAGGTTACGGTAACCGGCAATGCCGGCATCCCCCTTGTCAATGCCGGGCAGCCGGATATCAGCACCCAGCCCGCCGCCGCTAGCGCCTGGGATGTCAGCGTCGCATCCAACTTTACCGCAGTATCGGTAACAGCCTCCAGCCCTGACGGCGGGGAACTCAGCTACCAGTGGTACTCAAATTCGACCAACAGCGCATCAGGCGGCGAAGAAATTTCCGGGCAGACAAACGCCGTGCTGACCCTGGCGAAAACTACGTACACAGTCGATAGTGACTATTACTTCTATGTAGTCGTAACAAACACGAACAATGCCGCTACCGGAACCAAAACCGCTTCGAAGACCAGCACTGTCGCCAAGGTTACGGTAACCGGCAATGCCGGCATCCCCCTTGTCAATGCCGGGCAGCCGGATATCAGCACCCAGCCCGCAGCCGCTAGCGCCTGGGATGTCAGCGTCGCATCCGCCTTTATCGCAGTATCGGTAACAGCCTCCAGCCCTGACGGCGGGGAACTCAGCTACCAGTGGTACTCAAATTCGACCAACAGTGCATCAGGCGGCGAAGAAATTTCCGGGCAGACAAACGCCGTGCTGACCTTGGCGAAAACTGCGTACACAGTCGATGGTGACTATTACTTCTATGTAGTCGTAACAAACACAAACAATGCCGCTACCGGAACCAAAACCGCTTCGAAGACCAGCACTGTCGCCAAGGTTACGGTAACCGGCAATGCCGGTCCCCCACCCGAAGATGCCGAGATGCCGGAAATTGAGACACAGCCTTATGGCGGTGCCTGGGATGTATCAGCAGAAGCCACTTTTTCTATCACAGTATCAGCCAGCGTTACCGACGGCGGAACCCTCAGTTATCAATGGTATAATCATTATAACACAGATACCTCAGGTGGTACTCTTTTGTCGGGGGAGGCAAGTGCTACCCTCATCCTAAAAAAAGAGTTTTACACTGAAAATGTCAGTCAGAATTTCTATGTAGAGGTAACAAACACCAACAATAACGCTACCACCAATAAAACTGCTACCAATACCAGCGCATCTGCTACGGTTAGCGTATATGGAAATGCACCTGCCAGCGCCGAGCCGCCGGAAATTATCACTCAGCCTGCCGCAACTTCCAACTGGGATGTAGGCGCTACAGCCACCTTTACTGCTGTTTCGATATCTGCTGTCAGTCCTGACGGCGGACAGCTCAGTTACCAATGGTATTCAAATTCAAGCAGCAGCAACTCCGGCGGCTCCGAAATTTCCGGGCAGACAGATGCTACTCTCACCCTGGCAAAAGCGGATTATGATACTAACGGCAGCTACTACTTCTATGTAGTTGTAACGAACACTTTATATGATACAAGCAATACTACAACCAGTAATGTCGCTGAGGTTGTCATTATGGGCAATGTTTTTGTGCTGGAAAGCAGATGGGTTGGAACTTGGGAGGCTACCGAATATGAGGAAGATTATTTCTATATTGAGTTAAGCGGTTATGCGGAGTACGAAGCAATGCCGTGGTATCCACCTCCTCAATATAATGAGGTTTATATGGGTTGGAGCGGAATGATACGTGACATTGTATATTTTGACATTGGCAAAACCGAAGGCCTCATTTTTATTGAGTGTACTTATACTGGGGATGCTTTAGATATGTTTGGATCGGGTAACTTTACAGCCGTTTATTTTAAAGACACAGGTTCAGGGGGAATATATAAAATGTCTAACGCTATAAATGGCATGGGTTTCCAACTAATGTACCCAACTTTAGATGCAGCCAAAACCGCTATTACTTCAACAGTTACCTCGGGGCTATCTCTAATATCCTTCAGAAAAACCCTATAGGAGTTACATTTCCAGCATCAGTTAATACGGCCGTTATCAGGCGGCCGTATGTATTTTTGTACAATTTCCAAGGAGGTTCATATGAAAAAAGCTATTGTTTTTTTTCTGCTGGCAGTTGTTGCTGCCACAGGAGTATTTGCCCAATTAACATTCAGCGGCGATATGTATGCCGGTTTCCAGGTTGAAGAATACTTTGGCAAGGATGATAAAAGCGTTACCAGCCTGTTGCACCGGAAAGAAGGAGCGCCGAAGTTTAACTTTGTAGCGGCTGCCGCCAGGGAAACGTACGGGGTAAAACTGGATGTCACCTTTCAAACCACCAATCCTTTCAACCTTAACGGAGTCTATGCATGGGCCGGTTTTCTGGAAAACGCGCTTCGTCTTTCATTGGGTAAAATAAGCGACCCGGTGTGGCTTTCAAGCCTGGATGCTGATCATGAAGAAAAATTTGACGATATAACGGGTTTTCGCGTTGATTACAAGGTGCCTTATCTGGAGGGGCTGAATCTTGGGTTTGCTTTTACCGTTGATGATTTTGATGTCGAAAAAATGTTTAAAAAAATAATTTTGGGTGCCAGTTATGTCTGCCCCATGTTTAATACTGTTATCGCCTATGACAATGGAAACAATGCCCGTCTGCTTTTCGGTTTTAACTATACCGGCATGGATGATCTGACCTCGGCAGGTATTCAGATTAAGGCCTTCAATATTGCGACCTGGGAGTCGACGGTGTATAGGGGAAGGCTTGAATTAAACGAAAAAGTAGGGTACCGGGTTATACGGCCCCTTACCGTATCACTTCTCATGGAACAGGTAATCTTTGGTACTCCGAATACTGATCCGCGATTATCTTTTACTGTAGAAGGGTCGTACCGGATTATGCCGAATTTAACCGGCTCGCTGGGTTTGGAAATACAAAGCGCCGATTTGTTCAACACGCAAATAATATCCATACATCCCTATTTTGAATACACGCTGAAGGGTCCGGCCCTTCTCTATGCGGAATATGAATTGTCATTGGCGGAATATCGCAGCGGTTCTTTTCACCGGTTCGGTTTCGGTATTGATATAAAGGCTTTTTAAATTTTTAAGGAGACTATGATGGATAAAAAACTCTTTATCGTGCCGTTCGTAATTGCGGCGGTTTTTTGCTTTGTCTTGGCCGGATGTTATATTGAATTTGATCCTGGGGATGTTGAAAAGGCGCCTCCTCACGGATCCGGCACATTCAACGGAAAAAAAGACGGAACCGCTAACGGTTATAGAGGTCCGGTTAAAGTGGAGCTTACACTTGCAGATGGAGAAATAACAGCCGTGAGTGTTACCCACAAAGAAGATGGTCCGGGTCTTGCCCTGATAGAAAACGCAAAACCGCTCATCATCCAGGCGAATTCTTTCGATCCTGTTGTCGATATTATGAGCGGGGCCACATTTGCCGGGAACGCGTTGATAAAAGCCGGTACAGAAGCAATCGGAAAAGTTCCCTAATTGTCTGTCCGGCAAAATTTGACATTGACTCATTTTCAAAAAGGTAGTACTCTTTCCCCCGTATACTTCAAAGGAAGTGGGGTGGGGAACGGGAACAATAGTTCCTTTGGTTCCGAATCCCCCGCTAACCCGTAACTGTAACCGGGAAGATTCTGTCATTTATAGCCACTGGGCGTATGTCTTACAGACATATCCGGGAAGGCTGACAGAGGAATTGCCCGCAAGCCAGGAAACTTTGGTGTACGCTGATCCTTGTGGGTCAGTCATTTTTCACGCTTCCTTTGGAAGCGCGGCTTCGAGGATTGAGCCGTGATAAAAAACACCATTTCACAAATACCGGTAGTTTTTTCTCATTACAAAGAAACAATGCGGCTATAGAACCGCTAGTTCCAGGCTTCCTTTTCTCGGAAAGGAGTTTTTATGTTTTCGTCTAACCTGCTTCGGCCCGGATCGTTTCGCCGCCATTTTATGCGCGGCGTTTTCGCTCTGTTCTGCCTGTTTACGGTTATTCTTTTTACCGGCTGTGATTTGGATGATGATTTTGAAATAAATCATGAACTTAATCCAATGCTTGAAGGAACATGGAAGACGCAATGGGATGGATACATCATAGATCTGAACGCCAATACGCTTGAATATGACGATGGCGGCTGGGACTTGGATTTTAAGGGAACCATTGTAGGGGTCGTAAATTTTAACAGCGAAAATACCGCCGGAATTATTTTTATACAATACAGCAAAAAGCCGACAGATTACGATACCGGACTCCCCCCCGACGGCGATTATGTTGGTATATATTTTAAGGAACTTACCGGCACTGCCGGGCAATTTGCCCCCCCTGTTGAAGAGTATGACCCGGGTGAGTATCGAACTCCGGCAAAAGCGACACTGGAAGAAGCAAAGGAAATATTTACCGCAGGTACTATGGGCGATTTTGTTTTGTACTGGGCTACGTACGAAAAACAGTAATGAGACATATTTTCCGACGGGCCGGAATTTTGTCGGCTCTGCTGGCACTGCATTGTGTACTCCTCTTTCCCGATGGGGATGATTTTGTTAACGATGAATTTTTCTTTACCGAGGAAGAAGGCATTACTGTCGTAGGTACGCTGCAGACCAGCCAGCAGATGACGGTCATTGACAGGGCGGACATTGAACGCCGCTGCGCTCCTGACCTTGCAAGCCTTTTGCAGCAAACTCTTAATATTGCCATCGTCCGCTACGGCGCTTACGGCAATCAGGCAGGGATAACATTACGGGGTTTCGATTCAAAGCGGGTGGCGTTTCTTGTTGACGGCTCTCCGGTGAACTCGTCCCTTGACGGAAAAATTGACATTGACCGTATCGATCTTAATTCGATAGAGCGGATTGAAGTTGTTTACGGCGGGTCGGACTCGAAATACAATGTCTCCGGGGCATTTGGCGGGGTGATTAACATCATCACCGTTAAAAAACAGAAACCGGGTCTGCAGATAGGCGGTTCAATTTCCAATACCGCTGCAATGCCGGGGGAGTACCGTGACCGAAGCGGCGGGAAACAGGATCCACATTGGGAAGATCTGCTTGACACCCAGAATTACGCAGTCTCGGCGGCTTATGGGGGCGGCCCGTTGTCAATGACGGCTAACGTATTTTACAACCGGGCCGCTAATCATTTTATCTTTTCGGACTATGTGGGACAAACCCGCCGCAAGGACAACAACGAGGTATGGGATACCGGGGCATCGGGAAACCTGATATGGGAACTGTCCGATCCTGCAAAGCTGATCTCGTCTACCGGCGTTTACAGCGGTGGCAGGAATTTACCCATCTCTGGTTTTTCCGTCAACACCGGAGCACAGCAGGATTTTTCCGTGCGGCAGAATTTCATGCTTGAAATGCCCCGCGCCTTTCGGGATGATCTTGCCGCCGAGGCTTCATTGGCATGGCTCTTTGATCGTCGGGACTACACTTCTTCTTCGGGCGCGTTTTCCCGGCATGATCAGAACAGCTTCGCCGCAGTCAGCCGCTGGAACTGGTACGCTGCCGGCTCTCTTACCCTGAGAAGCGGCGCCGACTACCGCTTTATCCGCATCGATTCGACGGACATTGGCTGCCACATCCGGCACGACGGCGGCGTTTACCTGACAGCGGAATACAATCCGGCACAGCGGTTCCTCATCGTCCCGTCGATCAAGGCAGTGGTAACCAGCACTGGCTCCGCTCCGGTAACCTTTATTCCAAAACTCGGCCTCCTCTGGAATCCCGCCGATTCCCTTGTCCTGAAAAATAACTATTTCCGCAGCTTCAAACTTCCCGACTTTGAGGAACTGTACTGGAGCGGGGCGGGGGGTATTGGCAATCCGGACCTTCGTCCGGAGGACGGCTGGGGCGCAGACATCGGCGCGGCATGGCAAATAACCGGGCCGATTAAGCTGGAAAGTGTTTTTTTTACCCAATGGACTAAGGATTCGATTCACTGGTATTCGCAAAGCGGCGGAATCTGGCGGCCCGAAAATGTGGCGGAGGCGATCTTCTTTGGCCTGGACAATAAGTTCAACTTTGAGATTCCGGTTTCAATGGGGCCAGTACAAAAAATTGTCTTTGCACTTTCGTATCAGTATCTGCTGAGCTATCTCCTGAGTTACGGCTATACATTCGAGTCGAACAGGCGTGTCCCTTACAATCCCATACATACCATAGGCGGCTCACTGGAAATTCCATGGGGAACGGGTTCCCTTTTGGTGTCGGCCCATTATGAAAGCCAACGATGGCACGACACGGCGAATCTTACCGGTCTGCGGCCGTTTTTTCTGCTTGACGCCGCATTGAACCAAAAAATCGGAAAGCGCTTTGCGGTCTTTGGCGTACTGCGGAATATCCTGAACGAATCGTATGAATCATTTTACGCATATCCCATGCCGGGAATTACCATGACATTGGGAGTGAGGGTGAATGTTGATGTCAAACAGGATGAATAAATTGCGTGTAACAGAATCGTTGATTATCATAATCATACTAACCCTGTCAGTGTCAGGTTGTAGTGAGAATAAGGGCCATGAGGTAATCGACCGGTCGGGCAGGGCGGTGATGGTTAAAGGCCCGGTTAACCGGGTTGTGTCTACCGCGCCGTCTAATACCGAAATTATCGCCGACCTCGGCATGGCGCATACGCTGGTCGCCATCGACCGCCACTCCGCCAATGTCGGCGGGCTTCCCGAAAATCTGCCCCTGCTGGATTTCTTCTACCCCGACGCCGAGGTGATCATCGGCCTTGAGCCGGATATAATTATCGCGAGCGGGCATAACCCCACCGGTACGGGCGAAGATCCCTTCCGGCTGCTGCGCGAAACGGGAATCGCTGTGGTGTATATCCCCATGAGCAGAAGTATTGAAGATATTTACCGGGACATCGACTTTATCGCCGGTCTTTTGCAGGCGCAGGAAAACGGGGAGAAACTTATCGATTCAATGAAAGCGCAGATTGCCGAAATAACACAATATGTCCCGCTTATCGAAACCAGAAAATCGGTATATTTTGAAGTGTCAGCCGCGCCGGACATGATCACCTTTGGCAGGGACAGTTTTATCGGCGATATGATTTCCGTTATCGGGGCGCGCAACATTTTTGAAAACGATAACTGGTTTGTTACGCCCGGCGCGGAGTCGATCATTGATCGCAATCCCGATGTTATCCTTACCAACGTTAACTATATTGACGATCCCATCGGCGAAATAAAAAGCAGGCCGGGCTTTGATCACATTAACGCCGTTATCAATAACCGCGTGTACCAGATCGACACCGATTCCTCGGTACGCCCCTCGGCGCGCATCGTTCTTGCCCTGCGGCAAATGTCCCATGCTGTCTACCCTGAGTGGAATGAGCAATGAGCAATGAGAAATTAGGAATCATCAATAAACATATAATTATTGGTGTAATTATTTCAATAATTATCATCGCCGCCGCCGCTTCGCTGGGCAGTTCCGGCATCTCCCTGGGCGATACGTTTTTTGTTCTGCTGCACAAGCTCTTCCGCCTGCCGCTCAAAGAAGGCATTGATCCGCGAAGCGTTTCAATTGTGTGGCTGCTGCGGCTGCCCCGCGTGCTGCTGGCTTTTATCGTCGGAGGCTGTCTTGCGATCAGCGGCGCGGTCTGTCAGTCGATTCTGCGGAACCCGCTTGCGTCGCCGTACATTCTCGGCGTTTCCTCCGGAGCGTCCCTTGGCGCGGCCCTGGTCATCATCAGCGGCCTTTCCCTTCCATTGCTCGGCGGTTTTACCCTGCCCCTTGCCGGTTTTGTCTGCGGCCTGGCGGCGGTTTTCTTCGTCGCCGCCTTCTCCTCCCACATCGACAAGTCAATGTCGAATAACACGATCATTCTCTGCGGTATGGTGCTTTCGCTTTTTTTGAACGCCCTTTTAACCACGTTAAGCGCGGTTTTTTCTGACGACCTCAGGCGCATTGTTCTCTGGCAGATGGGGAGTTTTGCCATGCGGGGCTGGGAGTCTGTGCGGCTGCTGCTGCCGTTTTGCGTCATCGGGGCGGCGGTGATTTTCCAGTACGCAGGGGAAATGGACATCCTTACCTTTGGCGATGAGCAGGCAAAATCGGCGGGCGTGGAAACCGGTGTATTGCGGAAAAAGCTCTTGATGTTTACGGCGGTACTCACCGGCGCGGCGGTTGCGTTAAGCGGCGTTATCGGCTTTGTCGACCTTATCGCCCCGCACGCAGCGCGGAAGATCACCGGATCGCGGCACCGGCATTTGCTGCCCATGTCGTTCCTGCTCGGCGGCTCGTTGATGGTGGTAACGGACTTAATAGCCCGCACGGTTATTTCGCCGTCGGAGCTGCCCGTGGGGGCTTTGACCGCCCTTATCGGCGCGCCGTTCTTCGCATGGGTCTATTTCAGAAGGCGGACATGAGGGCGCGGTATGATTGAAGTAAATAATTTGTACGCCGGTTACGGCAGCGTTACAGCCAAAGGCTATATTGACGTTATACGCAACATCAGCTTCAGGGCGGGCAGGGGGGAGAGCCTGTGTGTGCTGGGGCCGAACGGCTGCGGCAAAAGCACTTTGCTCAGATCAATCGCCCGCATCATCGACTGCCGGGGAACCATTACCCTGGACGGGCAGGATGCCGCCTCTTTTCCCCGCAGGGAAATGGCAAAAAAAATCGCCCTTTTGGGACAGAGCGTGCAGGTCTTTTTCCCCTACAGCGTGTACGATACCGTTTCAATGGGACGCTATGCCTATTCCCGAGGCTTTCTGAAGAACCTGTCCGCCGAAGATACGGAAATTATTGAAAATATTATTGACAAACTTGACATTGCCGGTATCCAGGATCGCATGATCGACGAGCTTTCCGGCGGCCAACTGCAGCGGGTATTTCTCGCAAGGACTCTGGCGCAGACCCCCGATGTAATATTGCTGGATGAGCCGACCAACCACCTCGATCTGAAATACCAATTGGAACTCCTTGCATTTCTGAAATCGTGGGTGAGCGAAAACGGCAAGACCCTCATCGGCGTGTTCCACGACCTTAACCTGGCCCGCCGCTTCGGCGATACGGCGATTCTTATGCAGAACGGCGAAATTGCCGCCGCCGGAACCATCGAAGAAACGCTGAACAGTGAAACCCTGCACGCGGTTTACGGCATTGACATTCGCGGCTTTATGCTGGAGTCGCTGGAAAGGTGGCGGGCATAAAAAAGCTGCCGGTACGTCACTCCCCGAGCAGTTCGGTTTTGTTGCCGGTGATCCTGCCCACCTGATCGTTGAGCTTCTCGGCGCTTTTTGACGAATCGTTGTACTTGCCCAGGGCGTTGGAGAGGTGCTTTCCCACAAGGCTGAAATCGGTGTAGAACTTTCCGAACCTGTCCTGAACCTGTGAAAGCTCGCCCAAAATGGTTTTCGCTTCCTGTTCGATTTTGAATCCTTTTAAGCCGTATACCAGGGCCATGAGGTACGCATAGAAACTGTTGGGCGAAACGGGGATAACATGCTTTGCCATCGCGTAATTCAAAAGCTCGTAGTCCTTGTTGGTCAGCGAATCGTTGATGATCGTTTCGTAAAAAACATTTTCCGCCGGAATGTACATCATGGCAAAGTCAAAGGTTCCCTCGGCGGGGTTGATGTATTTGGATGCAATTTCATCGATGCGTTTTTTGACGCTGGAAATAAATTCCCTTTTGAACGTTTTTTTGTCTTCTTCACCAGCAGCGGTGACAAGGCGCTGAAAACTTTCCAGGGGGAATTTTGAATCGACAGGGACGATGTTCCCGCCGAGTTTGATGATCGCGTCTACCTGAGTGCCGTTTCTGAAGCTGTGCTTGATAGCGTAATTGGCGGCGGGGAAAATCTGCTTGAGCAGTTCTTCCAGCAGGTACTCGCCCAGATTGCCCCGGAGCTTGGGCGCCTGCAGCGTGTTCTGGAGCGAGGAAATGTCCTTTCCAATGTCCTGAATGTTTTTTGCCGTCGTTTCCAGAACGCCCAGCTTGGTGTGTATGTCGCCGATTACCCGGGTTGAATTGTCAAGCTGCTTTGCGATGTTGCCCTGCGCCGAACTGAGGTTCTGGTTCATCAGTTCCATCATGTTGTGCAATTGCGATCCAAGCTGGTTCTGGGTGTCCAGAAAAAGCTGCTGCTGGCGGACAAGAGAAGTCTGCTGGCTTTCCAACTGCTTTGTTTTCAGTTCGTTCAATTCGTTTTTCAGGTCGAGTATCTGGGGGGTAAGATCCGCCGTTTTGCCGGAATAGAGCTTTACCAGAACAAGGATAACCAGCGCAAACAGCCCCGCAAACGCTGCGGCGGCGATAAAATAAAAGGCCATGGAAATTCTCCGTTATTTGCGTACTATTATTTTCGTACAATTTTCGCGCCAAGGGCGGAAAGCCTTTCGACAAGGTGTTCGTAGCCGCGCTCTATCTGGTAGACATTGCGTATAACGCTTCTCCCATTGGCGCAGAGGGCGGCTATGAGCATCGCCATGCCGGCGCGGACATCGGGGCTGATAAGGTCGGAGCCATGAAGCCGCGTGGGGCCGGACACCACCGCCCGGTGGGGATCGCATAACACAATATGCGCCCCCATGGCGATAAGTTTGTCAACAAAAAACATCCGCGACTCAAACATTTTTTCGTGGATCAGCACCGTGCCTTTTACCTGCGTGGCGACTACGGTGATGATGCTGGTAAGGTCGGGGGGAAAGCCCGGCCAGGGCGCGTCGTCAATTTTTGGTATCATGCCGCCGAGGTCGTTGTTAACTTCCATAAGCTGGTTTTTTGGGACGTGGATCACCGTGCCCTCCTGCGCCCAGGAAATTCCCAGCTTGCCGAAGGCGACTTTTGCCGGGCGCAGGTCCTGGGGGCGCGTACCCTGGATGTGCAGGTCTCCCCCGGTGGCGGCGGCAAGCCCGATAAACGAACCGACTTCCATAAAATCCGCCCCAATGGTAAAGTCGCAGCCGGACAGTTCTCCCACTCCGGTAATCGTGAGTATGTTTGAGCCGATTCCCTCGATTTTTGCCCCCATCGACACGAGCATTCTGCAGAGGTCCTGCACATGCGGCTCTCCGGCGGCGTTGGTGAGTATCGTTTTTCCTTTGGCAAGCGCCGCCGCCATAACAGCGTTTTCGGTGCCGGTAACCGACGCTTCGTCGAGGAAGATGTCGGCGCCTTTCAGCGACCGCGCGCTAAAGGTAAAGGCGTTATTGGTTTTTACTTTGGCGCCCAGCTCGGTCAGGGCGAGAAAGTGCGTGTCCAGCCGCCGCCTGCCGATAACGTCCCCGCCGGGGGGCGGCAGCACTGCCTTGTGCGTTCTGGCAAGCAGCGGCCCGGCGAACAATATCGAAGCGCGTATCTTTTTTGCCAGTTCAACCGGTATTGACGGGGAAACGGCGCCGCCCATTTGCAGGCGGAAGGTGTTCGGCCCCTGAGATTCAACGCTTCCCCCCAGGGCGGCGTATATTTCCAGCATCACCTGCACGTCTTCGATTTCGGGGATGTTCCTCAGCACGACAGGCTCGGTTGTCAGCAGCGCCGCCGCGATACAGGGCAGGGCGGCGTTTTTGTTGCCGCTTGCCTTTACCGTGCCGCTCAGCGGCACGCCGCCGTCGATATGGTATTCGCTCATGGCTGCTCCCTGTTGATGATCTCCAGCAGGGCGGCGGCGGTCATGCCGAGGTTGGCGGCGACTTTGGCCGCAGGGCCGGATTCGCCGAAGCGTTCTATCGAGAGGATGTCTTCGGCTTTTGCCCAGCGTTCCCAACCGCTGCGTACACCGGCTTCGCAGACGATGGCCCGTATGCCGGGAGGGACGATTGCGTCGTGTATCGCTTCCGGCTGGGATTCAAACAGTTCCCTGCTGATCATCGACACTACGCGGATTTTTTTGTCAACCGCCAGCGCCGCCGCTTCCAGGGCAAGGCCCACTTCGGAACCGGTGGCGATGATCACCAGCTCGGGAATTGCGTCCGCGTCGTCGTCGGATGGCGATGGCTGTTTGACAATGTATGCGCCGGTACGGATCATTTCTTTCCAGTCCGGGTCGGCCTTGGGAAACACCGCGAGGTTCTGCCGTGAAAGGGCGAGCGCCGTGGGGCCGTCTGTGCGTTCCATCGCCATCGCCCAGGCTTCGGCGGTTTCTTCGGCATCGGCGGGGCGCAGCACGCGGAGGTTCGGCATGACCCGCAGGCTTGCCAGATGCTCGACCGGCTGGTGGGTGGGGCCGTCTTCGCCGACAAAGATCGAGTCGTGGGTCAGAACGTA
>WRJO01000020.1 GCA_009778545.1 Treponema sp.
AGAGTCTAAAACTAGGCGTAGAGCAAATGCTGACCGGCGCCCAGGACGTGGGAACACCGCATTACCTTGAAACAACCTAAAACCCAATACAAGAAACAAGGCCGGGCAGTGGCTCCGCAGGCGCTCGCCCGCTGGGCTTGCAAAAGCAAGCCCGCCTTCAATATTACAGCGACTTTTTTGGGGCTCTTGCCATGCTGACTCTTTTTTATGGACACTGCTTAACGCAGTGCTTGTTTTTTGGCACCCCCAGATTTTTGCCAGCCCGCGCGCGCCCCCCGCGCCGCCCGCTCTGGCGAGGTTTTACGGAAACCTTGTGGGTCAAGTTTAGCCTAAAGGACGGGGTATGATGTTTAAGCATTGTATTTGTCTCGGTTTTACAATTGAGGGAAGGACTCTCAAGGTACTCAAACCTGCGATTGCTTGACCGGGATGGCGATCCTGTGAGATAATGCAAACTTGGGAAATAATATGAATGTAAACGCCAAACACAAAGACAGCGTCTTCTCATTCCTCTTCAGCAACCCCGAAGCGCTCAGGGAACTGTATTCGGCCCTGGAGGGCGTTTCTCTGCCTCCCGATGCTGTCATTGATATCAACACCCTGTCCGGCGTTTTATACATGTAACAGATCAACGACATATCGTTTACCATTGACAACCGCCTTGTGGTGCTCATTGAGCACCAGTCAACCATTAACCCCAACATGCCGCTGCGGCTGCTTCTGTACATAGCCCATTTGTATGAAAAGATTATTGGGCGAAAAAAGCTGTATAATACGAAGCTCGAAAAAATCCCCGCGCCAGAATTTATCGTTCTGTAAACCCATAGTTCGGAGGTATTTAACATGCTATTGACTGAATGGGACACTGAGGAAGCGAAAGTCGTTTGGTTCGAAGAAGGCCGAGAAGAAGGCCTGGCAGAAGGCCGAGAAGAAGGCCTGGCAGAAGGCCGCGAAGAAGGCCGAGAAGAAGGCCTGGCAGAAGGCCGCGAAGAAAGGGACGCGGAAATTGCCCGTAACGCTTTGGCCGAGGGCTTTACGGTTGAGACCGTTCAAAAAATCACAGGCCTTAATTTAAAAGACATCGAAAATATTCAGGCCGGAATGTAGGCTATTGGGAAATCCCGAGCTAACCACTACTCCCCCCTTCTTCCCTCCGCGCCTCTGCGTGAAATATTGCGAGAAAAGCTCCCGCGCCTCTGCGTGAAATATTGCGAATTAATTCTTCCTCAACGATAGCGTTTTCTTCCTCCGTCCGGGCGGGTTCACAAACAAACAAGGCAAAATAAAAAGCAGCGGGACAAGGGCAAGGTATAGCTCCGGTACGCCGGATGCGGATGCTGTGCGCCGGACAGCATTGCCGTCCATTTTGCCCAGTTCCCGCAAAAAATTGCCAAGTGGGAAGGGGGGGACGTGTAGCTCTGGCGAAAAAATGCCGTCGCCGGGAAGGGCCGCCGCTGCCAGATCGGGCAGGCCGTCGACGGCAAGCCGGTAGGCGCTCATTCCGGCAGGTTCGGTAAAGCCGCCGGTTGGAATGTGCAAAGTCCTGAACGAAAACGTCGATTGAAACAGCGCATGATCGTTGTAGTCCTGCTCGCTGACAATGCCGGCGGGCGGCGTAAAGGACGGATCAGCTAAAACTGCGGCGGGCGTGGCGGCGGCGATAATTGCCAGCAGCAGCGAGGCGGCGGCAAAGGGGAGCATCGCCAGCGCAAAGCCGGTGTTGACGGGCTGGCGGCCTATTATCGTTACCGGGGCAAAACGGCGGTGCGAAGCCTGGCTAGAGCCGAAAGACAGGCTCTTTTTTGTTTTATTGGTTTCGGGGGCGGTTTTTCCAAGGTTCCGTTTTGCCGGCCGGTGAATAACGCCGCCAGCGGATCTGTCGTCCGTTTTCCGCGACGACAGCAGAAAAACAAAGGCAGATGCAGCATAAGCACAAAGGGCGAATACAAACGGCAGGCCGGACAGAATGGCTGTAAGGCAATAACAGACAATAAAAATCGCAGGTAGGAACAGCCGCCTCTTGCTGCCGTAGCTAACAAGGTACGCGGCGCAGCCGGCAAGCAGGGCGGCAAGGGCAAATCCGGCGGCGCCCCACCAGGTAAGCGGCGCGAGAACGGGCAGGCACGGCAGAAGCGCGGCGGCGTTGGGCTTGAGTGCGGAGCGCAGGGGGCGGAACAGAAAAAAAGCGGCAGAAAAAACACAAAATAACAGCAGCGGCAGCAATAGCGGCCTGCGGCGAGTTTCATACTCAACTGTATGGGGAATGCCATCAAGGGCCGCCGCGATTTTTTTGGTGTTCGCCGGAGACGTTAAACCGGCGGGGACATACACCATCCGCCTGCCGTCCTGGATGAACAGCGAGCGGAGTTTTTCGGCATAGCCGTCGTTCCTCGGATCAAAGGGGAGCAGGCGGACGCCGAATTCGTCCAGGGGAATCTGCTCTATGCCGCCGAAGCAGTCCAGCAAAAACCATTGCCCCGATTCGCAAACCATGCCGGATAGGCCGCTGTTTTCAAGGCGGCTGCGGATTTCCCTGTCGGGAACCTCCTCGCTAAAAACCAGCGCCGCATAGCCGCCTCCCCTTCCCGCAGGCGCAAGGGAAGCGCCCAGGACCCACAGACCCGCCGAACAAAGCAGGGAAATAATAAAAATCGCAGAACGGAATTTAACAACAGGCATAGGGCGCTAGAGCAGAAAGATCCCCGCCGCGATAAAGACACCCAAAAAGCCGCCAACCAGCACTTCCAGCGGGGTATGCCCCTGAATTTCCTTGACGCTGTGAAAATCAAGGCCGGTTTTTTCGGAAGTCTGCTTGCCGAGGCTGTTGAGCGCCTTTGCCAAAAGCCCCGCCGAACGCCTTACCCCCATCGCGTCCCGCAGCACTACCAGGGCAAACCAGAACGAAACGATGAACAAATTCGAGCTGATCCCTTCGACAAAGGCTACAGACGTGCACAGCGAGCAAACCAGAGCGGAATGGCTCGACGGCATTCCCCCGGTCCGCCAGGTGATTATCTCAACCAGTTCCCGCGTTTTCCTTCTTCTGCTGTTCAGGATGTATACAATTCCCTTGAGCAGTTGGGCGATAAAAAGGCTCACAATCGAAGATAAAAAAATGGGGTTTTCAAAAAGAGCCTTTAGCGATGCGTCTTTCGCGGGTGCGCCCTCAATCATTATATAACGATGCAATTACCGCGCAGCCTTTGTCAAGATGGTGCCCGGAGAACAAGGGGCTTGACAACCGGCACAAAATGGTTGTTGACAGGCGGAAAATGCTGTATACTCATAGCATGGGATACAAGCGGGCAGCGTCCCTCGTACTCCTGATATTCTTCTCACACGCAGTCAAAGGCCAGGAAGCAAAACCGCTCATTCAGATCAATCCGTTTTCCATCGAAGGCATCGGGACTGAGGAATCGCGGCTCATAGCGTCGCTGGTACATTCCTACCTTTCGGACATTGGGAACGTCGTGGGCAATGCCGTTAACGGTTCCAGGGCCCCCAGAGAAGCCGAATGGGTCCATCCACTGAGCCCTTCTGTCGACTATACCATCAACGGGACAATCCGCCTTGAGCCGGACGGCCACGTATTTGTCGTCGAAATAACCAATACCAAAACCGGAGAGAGCTATTCGGTCAGCTCGATGCACAAAAACAGCGGCGAAATCGTCCTAAAAGCGCGCTCTTTCCTCGAATCGGCATTTGCCGCCGGAGGGCTGGAAACGGAGAGAAGGCCGGCAAGCCGCCCCGAGCGGCCCGTCGAAAGCCAGATAATCGGCACATGGAGGCCGGAGGCGGGCATGGAAATGGTCCGCCTGATGCAGGGGGGAAAGGGGCTGGCGATCTTTTCCTCGGGCGCGCAAATGGTGCTTTCATATTCGATTGAGGGCAACAACGTGATAGTTAAGCAGATTTCCCCCAACTCGGAGCGATACTATTACCCGCTGCCGATCGAAGCGGCGCGGCAGCTTGCCCAGGGCGCCGAACCGATGTCCTGGGAGCTTATGCTGTACCAGCGGGGAACGGTTCTCAGCGGGACGAGGGTTTCGACAGCCGCCCGCGTGTCGGGGGGAACGGTAAGGGAACTGGTGCCCAACGGAGATGTGCGGGAAGTTTTCTGGACTAAAATAGGGCCTTAGTTGCCGGCGTCCCGGTACGAAAAAAAATCGCCTACAAGAAAGTAGACCAGTACGACTACTCCAAAAAACGCGGCAATTATTTTGATGGTTCTATCGGAAATAAAAACCGGGTCTGCGGCATAAAGGACATTGCCCGCCGGAGTATTGGCGTTGATTGCGACTCCAAGCCCCATGATGCGGATAAATTCCTCCCCTTCCCGCCCATAGCCAAGCTGCCGGGCATAGACGGAAAGCGCGTCCGGATCATGCATCAGGTTGTCTTTGGTTTTTAAAAAATTGCCGTTGGCGTATTCCAGGGCATTCTGGTTTTCCTGAAGCTGCATTAATTCCGCTTCAAGGTGCCTGCGCGCGTACAGCCCGTTCTGCCCCAGGATTGCGGTAAACAATGAGTAGACCAGGAACATAGTCCATGGGACGAAGAGGTATCTCAAGAGGCGCATCGATTAATTATCGGCAAATTTCGGCCAAAACTAAATGCCGTCTGCCCTGGCGAGGGCTTCGTCGGCAGCGGATTCGTGGTCCAGGGCGCGGAAAATTTCGGCGGCGCGGGTGTAGGCGGCGCGGGCCGCTTCGCGGTCGCCGGATTTTTTCCGCACGTCGCCCACCGCCCGCCAGTCGTTCGCCAGCCCCCAGGAATTCTCAATGCGGCGGTCGTAGGCGATTGCCGAATCCAGCGCCTTAAGCGCGCCGGGATAGTCGCCGGAAAGCGAACGGAACGATGCGGCAAGGAACCAGTTGTACGCGGCAAGCTCAAAGTTGCGGTCCTTTTCGTGGATTTCCAGGCTGCGCCGCAGCGCCGATTCCGCCTGGGCAAAGCGTCCCAGTTCCTTTTCCGCAAGGGCCGATACCGTCCAGGCGAACGCCGTGTACATCCGATCCGATTTGATCAGCGCCAGGTCCCGGTTTAACTCGTCGAGTATCGCCTGCGCTGCGGCGGCATCTGGCGATGAAAGCAGCCTGCCCCGGCTTATGTGAATGCGGCAAACGGCGGCGAGTTCCTGGCTTCCCGTTCGCAGCGCTTCGGCAAGGGCGCTGTTCCAGCTTTCGGCTGCTTCGTCCCGCCGCCCCAGCGAAAAAAGCACGTTGCCGCGCGACAGGCCGGCGCGTATCCGCAGGCCGGAATCGTCGGCTATGACCGCAATCCGCAGCGCTTCGTCAAGGAGAACCATCGCGCCTTCCAGGCCGCCCCTGTCCGCCTGCCTGTTGCCCTGATCAAGCTGCGTCTCCCCCCTCCGCCGCAAATCGTACACGTCCCCCGGATTCTTCGGCGCCGACGAACAACCGATTAATGTCAGCATTAAAAGAAGAGTCAACGAATTACGCGAATGAAAACTAATGGGGAAAAAAGATTGTGGGTTCCGATATTTATTCGCGTTCATTCGTGTCATTCGTTGATCCTTTTTCTAATTTATTAAAAATCTGCGTCTCTGGCGTGGGCGCCGCCTACTTTTGTTTCTGCGCGCTCGGGTATGCCGCGCTTAAGGAGGGGGTTGTTGGCAATCGAAACCAGTATGTCCTGTATGCTCGTCAGGGCGGTCTGCAAATCGGCAAAAATACCCGTAAGCTGCGCCGAAACAGGATCGGTCATTTTTTCCAGGTTGCGCAAAGTACCGGAAAGCCCGTCGAGCGACGAAGTCAGCCTGCCGTACACGTCCCCTTCAGAATCGAGAATCGCCATTATCGTGCCGTCCGGCTCGACCAGCCCATCGGAAAGAACCTGGAGGTTTGCCAAAATCGGATCAACCTGGCGCAATATCGCGTCCAGCGCGTCTTCGATGCCGCCGGGGAGTTCCTGCAAACCGGTCATGGTAGATTCGAAACCACCGAGCGTCCTTCCCAGGCTGGTCCGGTCGCTCCCCTCAAACGCCTCCTGCAGATCGGCAACAAGTTCGTTTAGCTTTGTAAGCAGCGAGCCAGTGCTAATCATGATGTTGTTAATGCCGTCGTCCCGTTCGGGCCGCGCCGCAAGGCCTATCGCCACCAGCCGTTTCCCTTCGGACGAGTTTACCGAAGGAATCGTATCGCCCTCCGAAAGAAGGTCGCTTCCAAGGCCGGGATGGAACAAAAACTGATTCCCCCCAAGCCCCCCGATCGGGCTTGCGAGGACTTCGACCAGCGATCCATTTTTTACCCGGTCTATGTAGGTATCAAAGATCGAAAAGCGCACTTCGACCCTGTCGTCATCGACAAGCTTAATCGACTTGACATGCCCGATGGTAAAGCCCTTGTATTGAACCCCCATGTTCTGGCTGAGGCCCGAAGCGGAACTGAAATAGGAATAAAAATGATAATCGCGCGAAAACCACCGCTGGCTCGTCCCCAGCATAAAAATGACAAAGATAAGGATGCCCAGCGCCAGGATAATTAACGCGCCGACAATCTGATCGGCAAAGCGGATCGTCAGCTTCATTCTGCCATGCCCATTTCAATATAGCGGCTGAGATCGTCGTCGCTGGTAATCTGTTCCCTGGTAAGCCTGAGAAAAATATGCCCGCCTATTATCATTACTACAATATCGGCAAGGTCGCGGATAATCCGGATGTCGTGGCTTATCAGAATGATGGAAACGCCGTCGGCGCGCAGGTTTCGTACCAGTTCGATGAGCCGCTGCGACGCGTTTTCGTCCAGCGATTCGGTCCACTCGTCAAGGTACAGAAGCCTCGGCCGGCACATCATCGCCCTGGCAAAGGCAAGCATCTTCTGCTCCCCCATGGAAAGCCGCGACGGCCGTATCCCCAGTTCCTTTTTGTAGCCAACGTCGGCGACCACCGATTCTATCCTCCTCTCCCGTTCTTTTTTTGACATCTTTGGAAAATGCACCCGCAAGGGAAGCTCAAGAGTCTGAAACAGGCTCATGTTGGCCCACAGCGCCGAATCCTGGAAAACCACCGCCCCTTCGCGCCTGAACGCAAGGTTCTCGGCACGGTTCATGCGGGCGACATTTATGCCGCGATACAGCACTTCTCCCTCGTTGGGGTTGAACAGTCCGGCAGAGAGTTTCAGCACCGTGCTTTTTCCGCTGCCAGAAGGGCCGATAAGCGCCGTGGTTTTTCCTTCGTCAAACCGGTATGAAACATCCCGGACGTGTACCCTGTTCTGCGCGGAAAAACTGACATTTTTAAGTTCAATTACGCACGACATTCCCAACCGTCCGCTACACCAGAACTATATAATACATTGCAGCAAGGATAATATCCACTACTATGCAGCCGGCAAAGGCATTGCTTACCGCCCGCAGCCCTGCGACGGGAACCTCGGTGCTTGCCCGCTCCACGCTGAGGCCCTCGGTGATGGCCCCGATGGAAATGATCATCCCAAAGGCAATGCTTTTTACAACCGAAATAAAAATATCCTGAATGCTCAAATTCTGCAAAAGGCTGCTGAAATAATAATCCGCCGGTATGGTATGGAATAACTGCGCCACGGCGAAGGAACCGGCAAGTCCGAATACGGAAAAGTACAGGTTCAGCAAAAACAGCGATATGGTAACGCCGAGAAAACGGGGAACCGCCAGATGCTCGATGGGGTCGACGCCGATGGAAATGTACGCCTCTACCTCGTGGTTGATCACCATGCCGGCGATCTCCGTGGCGATGGCGGTCGCCGAGCGGGCTATCACGATAAATGCCGTTAGCAGGGGGCCAAGCTCCCTGGTAATAATGATGATCAGCAGGGAATAGATAAGCTGCTGCTGGGAAATTTTTTCCAGATTAGGAAGGCCGATGGCGTTTACCGCAGCGCCAATTCCAAGGGCTAGCAGGGTGGAAATGCCCATCGCCTGGACAAAGGTGAACAGAATCTGCATAACGAGAATCCGCGACGATACATTCCGGTTCCTGATAAAGGAACCGACGCCTTTCAATGTCCGGGCAAAAAAGCCGAGTTTATAAAAAAGCTCCCGGATTCCGGCGGAAAGATTCCCCATATAATAAAAATAACGGTAATTGTTTAGAATTGCCAGCCTGTACAGAGCCTAAACCGCAAAAAGCCCATCGGATAATCGCCGTCATGTACATGGAAATAATCCAGCCCTCCTTCCAGATAGAGCTGCCGGTAAAAAATCCACTGCGCGGAAGCGCCCAACCCCCAGGAAAAAAAAGCAAAATTTTGCATATCGGAAATTTTGCCCGTATGAAATTCAAAGCTGTAACCCAACAGGCTCGTTATGCCCAGTCCGATGCGGGCATTGAGCGCCAGGGTATCCTTGATAAACCAGTACTGGTATATGGCGTTAACCTGTACGGAAAAAATGCTTGAATGAACCGAGTTGATAAGCTCGTCGTTTGACTGAAATTCATAGTATCCCAAAAAGGTATGAAGCTCCGCCCCGATAAAGCCAAAGTCTTTTTTATACGGAAGAAAACTCGCGCTTGCGCCGAAAGCCAGGGGGATGCCCGCCTTGTCCAGAACGTCCTCATTGCTGAACAGCTTGACCAGCGGGAAATATCCGGCAGAAACATTCAGGTCCCAGGGCTTTGCCACGGAAATGCCGAACGGACCCGCCTGTCCCTCGAACCCGCCGGGGTTTTTAACGATAATGTCGTACACGCCTTCGACCAGCATTTCTTCGTCAAAGGCCAGTTGGGCCCTGTCTCCAATGTCTGTCACCCGCACTTCTTTGGGAATAAGCTGATTATCCTCGGGGTTAAATTCCGCATCATCTTTCCCGGGCCTTCGCTGCAGGTAAATTTCTGAATCGATATTGAGATTTATCCCTTCAAGGTATATTACCCGCAGGGACTTGCGGTCGAAGTAAAAATTCGTCGGGGTAAAGCTGAAAATACTCGGCTCCACGGCCTGTATTATGATGATATATTCCCATTCGGTGGTCGTGTCCAGCCGCCCGAGGATGTTGTAGCTCAAGAGCCGGTAGCGGTACTCGCCCGCAGGAACGGATACGTCAAGGAAGTTATCGTAGATTGTCCTTCGCAGGACTTCGATGTATTGTTCCCCCCGTTTCTGTTCGAGAATCACCACATAGTACGCCGAAAATTCTGCCTGGGACCATTCCAGGCGGTGCACAAACAACATCGGGCCCCGCTGATCAGCCAATTCCAACGAAGCTGGGGCAGTCTCCTGCTCTTTCTCCGCCTGTGGTTCCTGCTGTTCCTGCGCTTCGGCTTGCTCCTGTTCCTGCGCCGGTATAAAAATACCGGCGATGATCAGAGCCAAAAACAAAAGTAGCCGTTTACTGGTGCCCATAGTTTGTATTATGTACAATCCTTTTTAGTGATTCTAGCCGTCCTAGTTAAAATTTGCCTCTATGAAAACATCGCTTTCAGGCATGAAGAAGATGAATTGATCACCCAACTGGTATGTGGGAATTATTTCACCGCCTTTAATCCCTTTATGCACAATCAAATCGTCGAAGATATCAGGATTCGGCGTTACTTTCAGCGTAATCGCCTCGCCGGGGTTGGCGGCAGATCGGGGGCTTCCGTTTTGCGTTACATCAACTGTTCCACCTCCGTTCACATCTAATGTAATAATGTACAAATAAACCGGCAGAAATTCCGCCGTTATCGTTACATCGTCTTCGGGCATTGTAAAATGATATTTGCCGTCCGTCAGGCTGACCGGAACATAACCGCCATTTTCTTTTTCTACCTCAAGCGATCCGGGCATAAAGTAAAAGCCGGATAAAGGATCCGGATCAAGGAAAATAATATCGCCCGGTACGGCGGATTTTGCTTCCTGGCCATTTCTCTCTGCTAAAATATTACCGTCCGTGCTTGCTACAGATATGCTTTTAATATCCATTTCGATCAAAATGCCGGGAACATCATCATACATAATTCCCGTTACCGGCTGGGCACAATTATAAATATACGATGCTTCGCGAAGGCCATCATCGAGTGCCGTTACCTCAACGGTCAGATAAACAGCAGGTGTTTTTATCGGTACCGACAGACTCCATTCTCCGGTGAACGGCGAACCATCCCAGATATGGCTGAAAACGTCGGGCAGAGACGATGTCCTTTCAGGATCGCTGTACGCCGTTATGGTGACATATTCTTCGTTGTTAACCGGTGTGACAGTGCCTGGTTTGTTGATTACCAGATTCCCCGACAGGTTTACATGGGAAACAAAATTTCCGGCAATTGTTACGTTTTCATTCGGCATGGTAATGGAATAATTCGGGTAAGTGCCGGAAAAGGCTACCGCCCCGCCATTTACCGTTAACGTACCCGGCTTTAGTTCATAGCCTACCGCCGGACTAAAGGAAAAATCTATGGTATCGCCGGGTGCGGCGGCCTTTCGGGCAGAGCCATTTCTCCGTATGGTAATGCCGCTATCGGTAGTGCCATCGCTGATGCTGAAAATTTCCAGGTCAAGGCTTATTCCGGCTTTGCCGTTCTCGCCGATGCCGGACAATGGCGGCGCCCTGTATGTAAAAACAGCGCTTCCTGCGCCATCATTGGCACTGACCTCAATTTTAAGGTAAACGGGGGGAAGGGGAAGCTGGTTTTGGGGTTCCAATTCGATGAACCATGATCGGGTATCGTTGGTCCAACCGCCCGAAGGCCATGTATCCGAATCATCGCCAATCATCGTTAGCGAACAGCCTTCGTCAAGCCATGCGCTGACAGTTACATTATCGGAACCGGTAAAATTCACAAAATCCGGTTTGTCAATTCTTAACTCTCCCGCAATCGGGATGAACGCCGCAAAGTCGTCTGCGGTAAAAGCAAACGATAAATCCTGCGTATTTACCATTTCAGTTTCCAGCCCGGCGTAAATTTGAACCGCCGTGTACCTTCCGGCCTTCATGCCGTTGCTGTCGGTTAAGGTGAGGGATAAATCGTATTCGCCCGCCGGAATTTCCATTGAAGCGATTGCCGGAAGGGATTCGATGGGCACCCAAAAGTTCTGCTTGCCGTCCTTGTGTGCAAGGATCATATCGCCTGTAATGCCTGCGCCCCCTGGTGCCGGAAGAAATGTAATGGCATAGGTGAACACGCCGGTTACCGCAGGGTTAAATTCGGAAATGTCGACAGGCTCAAGTTCAATATTTACGGCGGTGGATGTAGTCCCTGTAATTATATTCGCGTATCCGATTCCTGTTGCCGCTTCGAATTCTTTTTCGCCCGTAGCGAATGTAATATCCCGGTATGCCGTTACGGTAATTTTCCATGGCACTCCGGGCGCAACCGCCGATTCCAGCGCTACCGTAAGGGCTTGCCCCGCCGCAAATTTTTCGGTAACACTGGCTTTCCCGGCAGATTCAAACAAAAGTTCGAAACGGGTAAAATCTGCGAGTACGGGCGACGTAGGCGTCAGTGTGCGGGAAGCGTTATAATCCAAAACGACGGTGACATAGCCCATACCGGCCGGCGGGTTATTATTGTCTACCGGCGCGAGCATGTCTGTACAGGCGGCAAAAACCAGAACAGTAAGGAAAAAGAAGGCGGCTGCTTTTGGTTGTTTGAAAGTTTTCATGTCCCTGCCCTACCTTACCTTACCACGCTAAATGTAACGGACTTTGAATACACCGCGCCGTCATTTTTAGAAGTTAATCGCAACGTAACCGTATGCCGCGCGATACTAAAATCGCTTGCCATTATTTTCAGGGTTTCACTGGTCTCCCCGGCAATGAGAATGTTGTCTTTGTACCATTGGAGATCATAACCGGTGGATAATCCTGATGCTTCAATGATAATCTCATCAGTTGCCCAATTAAATGAACTGTCTGCATCTATTCTCTCGCTTATGTCGCCGGGAAGCACAAAGGGTATTATGGTAATGTTTGCCTTGTGCGAATCAACGGGAATGGTCGTCCATCCCTCGCTGTAAATAGTTCCGCCGGGGTTTACCGTCTTTTTGGAGCGAAGATAGAAATAATACCTGTCGGCAGCGTCCAAGCTGGTTACCCTGGCGTTTAATTCGCCGATATTCGCATTCCATAGCCTGGCTCCTGCCGGGAAATCCGTATTTCCGGAAATATTGCTGTTCAGCGAATAGTACAGTTCATAGAGTTCTGCACCCACGGCGGCATCCCAGGACAGGGTAACATAATCGTGTCCTACAATGGTGGCACTGGGATTAAACACCGGAGATGCAGGCTGTTCATGTAAGGTGATCTTGTAGGTTCGTGCGGCGTTGTTATCCTGTGAACGGGGCGTAAGGCTAAGTACCGTAGGAGTTATGGCGCTCAGAGAAATATGGTATTGAATCCTTGACCCCGTGTTGTTATCGTCTACAATATTTACTATGCTGCCCCCTTCGATGCTGGCAGTAATTTCCTGGAAGCTATTTTCCACCCTTTCAGCAATAACTGTGGCAGTTCCTTCCTGATAGGGAACAACAACCCAGTAGCTGTCTGTCGGACTGGCGCCAAATGAAGGACTGAGCGAATAGCCGCTAACGCCAATAGTAATAAAGTCTGCCACATTGTTTTTGGGAACGGCGCTTGCGACATCGCTCCATTCTCCGTAAACGCCGTTTATTACGGCGCGAACCCAGAAGTAATAATACTGTCCATTGTCCAGCCCGCTTACCGGCAGGGTGTTGCCGGAAATGTTATTAACATAGCCGCGTATATTATTGGAATCGTTAATGGTAATTATCCTGGGAGGCGGGGATGCAGGAGGGGTATTGCGGCGCTGGTAGTACACCTCATATCTGATGGCCGGCCCAGACGGAGGAACAAATTCGCCCCATCCCCAATTCAGCGTTGCCTGGCCGGGCGCTTCAAGCGGAGCAGCAGACCATTCCGGGCCGGGGAGCATTTGGTTAACCGTTACCGAATATTCGTTGGTATTCAACTCATCGTGCGATTCCACGGAAATTTTGATTGTACCGGAACCGCCGGGTCCCGGTTCCATGTAGCCGCCGTCGGGGTACCGCAATGTTTGATTCGGTTCGCCCCGTATTCCGGCGATGGTGATTCTGTTAACAGAAGAAGGCACAATCACATCCGTGTAACTAAATTGAGCGGGGCTGAAAGCAAAAGGTTCTATCGGAATGCCGCCGCTGATGGTGATGTTGGAAAGAACCGCGATGTCGCTTTTTGCCATTCCGGGCAATGCGTCGCTTAGCTCGCCGCGTATTTCTGTGAGCAGCGGAATGCCCGTCTGCACGGCCCTTACCCAGAAGTAGTGCTGTACGGCGTTCTCCAGGCTGATTATGCAGGAAGTGCCGGTAAATGTCCCGGTAAATCTTTGCGCCTCAAGGATAACGCCTGCGGGATTATTGATAAGCTCGGTGTGGTAATACACTTCATAGTAGCCCGCGCCGGAAACGGGATTCCAGTTCAGGGTAACCTGGTTGTTTGTCTCCTTTCCCTTCTGCAATGGAATTGCAGCCCATGAGGGAGCGGGCAGCCTGTTGTGGATCGTAAGGCTGTAATTCCTCGCCGCTACCGCAGTATCGTGGGCCTGGACACGCACAATGACATCTCTACCGCCCGGAAGGTTTATCGGGCCCGACGCATTGCCGGTTCCTGCCGGTGTATCCGCCGCCGAATAGGTAATTATCGGATAAACTTCCCCGGTTGCGTCTGTTCCCGCTTCCATTCCAGCCGCGCTGACCGTTACCGTACCCACGTTAGAGGGAACCACCGCTGCAAAAGCACCCTGGTTCCAGGCAAATGCAGGGCTGAAAATATCGGCATCGCTGACAGACAGCGACGAAAGGTAGGCGTTATTGCTCCTCGGCTGGATTACCGTATCAGTCCCGATGGGCAGCCATTCCCCGGGAACGTTCCCGTTCATCGCCCTTAGCCAGAAATAATACCGCCGCGCGTTTACAAGCCCCTGCACAGCGGTAAAAACCTTGCCTGCCTGTGGGACCGGCGAACCCTGCCATTTCGCTGCGGTGGAGGTAATATTATCCAGATTTCCTATATCTTCTGTATGATAGTACAGTTCATAGCTGACAGACCCCGGCACGCCCGCGCCGAGGCTCACCGGATCCCAGCGCAATTCAATTTCCCTGTGCTTCTCAACCCAGCTTATTCCCAAACCGTTTGAAGCGGGAAGCATCCGGTTGACCAGGACATGGTAGTCCCTGCGGCTTACTCCGTCCGGGGCTACAACCGTTATCGTTACCGGATATGAGCCTCCTGCCAAAAGGCCCGATAAATTTGCGGAATATTCGTTTCCGCTCACCAAAATCGGCAGGCTGTCTGCAATGCCGGGGGTTCTGATGTTGGTTACCCTTGCCCGGCTGTCCCGCACCGCAGCGGTGACCGTTACATTCGGGCCGAAATAATTGCTGACGTTGGCGGTGTAGCTTTCGGTATCCCTGCCGCTAAAATCGGGCGACAGGGCAACGGCGTTGTTGTTGGCTGTAACGCGTATGCCCGATAAATCGGCGAACGGATCGCTGGTCTGCGGCGCCCTGACCACCATGACGGTATAGTTTGAGGAAGGCCCCGCTTCGGGCTGGACGATTATGGTAAACATATTGGAACTGGTAGCGGGAGACAGCGGCAGAGTCCATTTGCCGTCAACTCTTTTAAAGCTGCCATTAACCCTGTCATTTTCAGTTTCGCGTATCTGCGAATTGACATCCAAACTTACAATAGATGGGATTTTAGTGCCCTGGGGCCACAGGGTGCTGTTGTAGCCTTCATCTTCCGGATCCATTTCGGGCAATTCCGCGTAGAGGATAATCTCGTTAACCGTCGAAGGCACGTAAATGGTATACGCCTGACCGGTATTTCTGCGCTCGAATGCGGGCATGGTATTAAATATACCTGCGGATGTTGCGGCGTAAATATTTGCGACAGTAGAATCCCGCGCCGGACTCAGGCGGGTAACGGTAAGCACATAAGGGGTTGGATCGTCATTGCCATAGCTGACCGTAAAATTTATGTGCCTTTTGCCTCCCTGGGGCACATCAAAATCCCTTTTTGTATCTGAAAAAACAACAACCTGGCCGGGAAAATCATCGCTCAGTTCAAAAAGCACTTCAACGGTTCCGATGTCATAGGGAATGTCCATTGAATAATTGACAAAGCCGGGGACATAAAACCCCTCATTAATGACGGCCTTTGTCAGCAAGTCCCTTACCACCAGGTCCTTGAGAATAGTTGTTTCGTTGGCAAGCGGCCCGCTGTTAAACCCTGCCGTAGCATCCAGGCCGTACTGATCGTATATCTTAACGGTATAGTTATATGCCGAATATGCCGAGATGACCAATTCCTTTTTGGTATCGTTATCTTTTCCCCTGCTTTGCAGTTCGAAAGTAACGGGATTGATAAACTGGGGCTCCAATTCATTTATGTCAGCCTTAATATCCTTAACAAAATCATCGATTATCGGCATTGGAAAACGGACTTCGAATCGGGTAAAGGAGAAATCCCTCGGGTCGGGTTCCATAATTCTGAGCGTAGAGACAAGGTCGCCAAAACCCGAAGCGCTGGTCAGCCGCCAAACTTTTTCTCCGGACTCCTCAAATCTTTCGTAAGTAAAATTTGCACTAACCGGTTCGGCATTTTCTATCTCTTCCTGAAACAGCAGGGTTATCTTGTTAATACCCGGATGTGCATAATCAAGTTGGTCATAATCAAGCTGGGTTATGTCCCATTGGGCATAGGGGTACCAAATATCAGGATTATCGGATTCCGGCTTTGCGTATAACCCCAGGTTCCTCGGTCCGGTGAGCATGGTGTTGAAAACAATGGGAGGAATATCTGTGAAACTTTCGAATATCCTTGAACCATCGCCCATCGATACGTCAAGCTGAATATCGTATAGCTCCCCGATAATCCCGTGAAATATCTCAAGCAGCGCCGTAGTTTCGGAGGTTTGAACGACGGTAACGCTCCTTCGAATATTTGGGTCGTTTTCCCAGCGCACCGATTCGTTGTTGGGGAATACCTGTCTGCCATCAGGATCATAAACCCTGAAATCGGGGACAAGGTTCAGGGTATAGCCCTGGGGGTTAACCATGCCGATATCAAGCTCTATGGTTCTGGGGGTTTCATAGTCCGCCGGAAATCCGGGTTCTATGTAAAACACATGGTTTACTTTATTCAGAACGGCATTGTAGGATTCCTTAAAGCCCAGGCGTTCAAAACCTTCGCTATCCTTGATCATCCTGGAATTGGGGTGAATCTCGCTATTGATGACCGCTGCCGTCGATGTATTTTCCTTAATAAAATCGGCTATGGTAAAGGTGTCGCTACAGGCGACATATAGTAACGCAATGGATATAATTCCAGCCCAGGCTGATTTTCTTGATGTGAGATGCTTCATTTTAACAAAAATATATCTCTTTTTATGGAAAAAAACAAGGAAAATGAGAAAATTAGCGAATATTTTCCGTGCAGCACCTCGATTTTCCGGACTAGAAACTAACCACTATTCACTAATCACTATATTCAAAACACGGCATAGGGTTGATTTTGTGCAGGCTGTCCCGGTGCAGACGGTCAATTTTTTCCTTTATTACCGTATCCTCGCAGACACCCTCCCGTATGTACCTGTCCAAAGTTTCATATGAAAAGCCGAGATTTTCCTCGTCGGACAGGCCGGTAAGCCCGTCTTCGGGGGTTTTGTCGATAAATTGAGGCGTCAGGCCCAGCGCCCTGCCCACGGCCTTTACCTCCGTTACCGTCAGCCGGGACAGCGGGCTGAAATCTCCGGCGCTGTCGCCGAATTTGGTCGAATAGCCGACCCAGTCCTCGCTAAGGTTGCAGGTATTCGCCACCCGCCCGCCGATAACTGCCGCGGCGGCGTAGATGGCAGCCATGCGTATCCTTGCCGGCGCATTAACCGCCGCCTGCCTATTCATCGACAAGCCGCCTTTCGCAATGGATCCCGCCAGCGAATCGACCGTTTCCCCGATATTGATGACGCAGTGCCTGATTCCCAAATGGCTGACTAACTCCTGCGCTACCTGCAAGTCCCACTGTTCCCCCTGGGGCATAAGCACGCCGTAGACCCTGTCCGCGCCAAGGGCCTGTACGCACAAGGCGGCGACAATCGAGCTGTCCTTCCCCCCGCTCAGCCCCACAATCGCGGACAGACCCGTACCATTATTGTCGAAATATTCACGAATCCAATGGGTCGCTTCGTCTTTGGTTTTCTCCGCATTAAACATAAAAAATCCTTTGTTCGCATATTCTCACGCAGAGGCGCAGAGGTGTTATTGCCAAATATTTCACACAGAGGCGCGGAGGCACAGAGGACACAGAGAGGGAAGAAGGGTTCGTTGTTCGGAAAACAATAGTGCTTCCGAAAATACCCCGGTACTTCGAAGAACGACTCCCCACTTCCTACTTCCTACTTCCTCCCTCCTCCTTATTATTTCCCTCTGTGCCTTAGTGCCTTTGTGAGAGCCTTTTCGAGATACATTATATCCCAAATGCAAAGGCCATTACATCGCTGGGTTTGCGGCGGCGGCAGTCTTCGCACAGTTCCGGCACTGCCGTTGCGGCGCCAGATTCGTCGGCGGCTCGCTGCGCGGCAAAGGCAAGCTCTTCAGCGGTGGCAAAAGGCCGGCCACATTCTCTGCAGCGGACAAGGCCAAAGCTGCGGCCCCAGATGGAACGCCGCCCCTTTGCCTCGGTGTACTCGATGGCCTTTGTGGGGCACACCGCCGCGCAGCTTGTGCAGCCGGTACAGTCCGCCGAAGGCTCGCCGTAGGGGGTGGAGATTTTTTTGCCCGTTCCCCTGCCCATCGTAGAGATTGCCCCAGTTCCCATAGTGGAACAGGCCTGGGCACAAAGGCCGCAGAGAATACAGGCCGCCGCGAGGCGGTCTTTTCCAACCTTGGGCGGCGGAAAGCGGTCGTCCTCCCCTACCCCGTACATCGCGCAGAGCGAAGCCAGCCGGTCTCCCGCCGGGGCTTTGGTTTTCAGCATGGAAAGAAGCGTCCGGCGTATGCCATTTATCTTTTCGCTGTCGGTAAACACCTCGCAGTCCCCGCTCAGCGGGTACACGCAGGAAACCACCACCCGATTGCCGCCGCCTTCGTTGACCTCCACCACGCAAAGGCGGCAGGCCCCCAAACCGGAAAGCCCTTCATGATGGCAAAGGGTAGGAACCAAAATACGGTTACGGCGGCAAACTTCCAAAATATATTCGCCTGCTTCCGCTTTATATGTTTTACCGTTAATTTTTACGTTAAGTGACATCAGCCCTTCCCCCCCTTTTTCCTGCTAACTTTTCCCTCTGACTTTTTCGCCGTTTTAGCGGAGTTTTCGGACTGTGCTGCGTCCTCTGCGTCCGCGTACCGCTTGCGGTACGATGCGCCTCTGCGCCTCTGCGTGAGATCTTTTCCAATCGATCTACCGGTAGTTTCCACAGCGCCGAAGGGACAGGCGTTCAGGCAGCTGCCGCAGGAAATACAGGCTTTGGCGGCGATCCTGTAGGGCAAACCCGGTGTGCCTTTTTTGCTTTTTTCACCGGTAATCGCCGAAACGGGGCAGGACTTCCGGCAGAGGTCGCAGCTCTTGCACTTATCCTTCACGATGACGAACGATGTAAGTTTGGGGCATACCCCAGCGGGGCAGCATCTGTCTTTGATGTGGGCTTCGTATTCGGCGCGGAAATATTTTATCGTGCTTAACACCGGATTCGGCGCGCTCTTGCCCAGGCCGCAGAGGGACGCTTCCTTCATGACGGCGCCGATCTCCTCAAGCCGCTCAATGTCCCCTTCCCGCCCCTTGCCGTTTGTCATATCGGTGAGTATCTCCAGCATCCGTCGCAGCCCTTCGCGGCAGGGGGTACATTTTCCGCAGCTTTCGTCGGCGAGGAACTTTGTGTAGTAGCGGGCGATTTCCACCATGCATGTCCGGTCGTCCATGACGATGACGCCGCCGGAACCCATCATCGAACCGTATTTGTCCAGCGTGTCGAAGTCCAGGCTTAAGTCCAGCAGTTGCGCCGGAATGCAGCCGCCGGAGGGCCCGCCGGTCTGCACCGCCTTGAATTGCCGCTTGCCGGGTATCCCCCCGCCGATGTCGAAGACCAGCTGCCGCAGCGTTGTTCCCATCGGCACTTCCACCAGGCCGGTGCGTTTGACCTTTCCCACCAGGGCGAAGACCTTGGTTCCCGAGCTGGTTTCGGTTCCCATTTTTTTGAAAGCTGCGGCCCCGTGCGAGATTATGTGGGGGATGTTGGCCAGGGTTTCCACGTTGTTCAGCACCGTGGGTTTGTCCCACAGGCCGCGCTGCACCGAGCGGATGTACTTGGTTCTCGGCTCGCCTACCCGCCCTTCGATGGAGGCCATCAGCGCGGAAGATTCGCCGCAGACAAAAGCGCCGCCGCCGCGTACCACGGAAATGTCGAAATCCCATCCGCTTTTCAGTATGTTTTTGCCCAGATAATGGGCGGCGCGGGCGGTTTCCAGCGCTTTGCGGACGTTTTTCAGGGCAAGTTCGTATTCGTCGCGGATATACATGAAGCCTTCCAAAGCCCCGACGGCCCTGGCGGCGATGCAGAGACCCTCAATGACGCTGTGGGGGTCTCCTTCGAGAATCGAGCGGTCCATAAAGGCCCCGGGATCGCCTTCGTCGCCGTTGCAGACGACGTATTTGGGGCTTTCGTCGTAGCTTGCGCACTGCCGCCACTTGCGGCCCGTGGGGAAACCCGCGCCGCCCCTGCCCCTGAGGCCCGACTTTTCCACCTCGCCGATAATTTTGTCGACTTTCATGGACAGGGCTTTTTTCAGCGCCTCATAGCCGCCGCGCTCAATGTAGTCGCCGATACTGCCCGGCTCGATCAGGCCGATGTTCCGCAGGGCGATCTTGCGCTGGGCGGCGTAAAAGGGGTTTTCGTTTTGGGAATGGACTTTATTTCCCGCGTCGTCTTTGTAGAGCAGCCGCTCGACAATTTCTCCGTTGCCGGCAGCGTGCCGTACAATGTCCTTCGCGTCGGCGGCCTGCACATGGTAATAGGAAATGTCGTCGGGCATTAACCGGACAATCGGCCCGTTTTCGCAAAAGCCGTTGCAGCCGGTTTCCTTAATCCCCACTTTCAGGCTCACTTTTTTTGTGCCGCTTTTCGGCGATTTATTCAACTCTTTTGCGATTCCGTCCGCCACCGCCTTCGCGTTGTTGGCGAGGCAGCCGGTTCCGCAGCATACCAAAAGGGTTCTATGTTCTTTCATTTTTTAACCCTCCGATATTGTGATAATATTTTTTTAACCTCATCGGGTTGTACTTTCGGATAGTATTTTTCGTCAACCACCATCACCGGCGCGATGGCGCAGGCCCCCAGGCAGTTGACCGTCTCGACGGTGAACAAGCCGTCGGCGGTTGTTTCCCCGCCGGAAATTTTCAGTTCCCGTTCAAGCGCGTCGAGCAGCAGCGGCGCGCCCCGGATATGGCAGGCGGTTCCGTCGCAGACCCGGATAACGTGCTTGCCCTTTGGCCGCAGGCTTAAGGCGCGGTAAAAAGTCGCCATTGCATACAGGCGGGCGATTTTCACGTTAAGATACGGCGCAAGAACGTCAAAAGCCGTTTTGGGAATATACCCGAACCGCCTCTGAATGTCCTGCAAAATCGCCAGGCTGTATCGTTTATCTCTCGGGTAGGATTCAATAATTTTGGTTAATTCGTTAATGTTTTTATCTTTGACCGCCAATTTTTCACTCCATTTTATTCGCAATAATACTCTCACGGAGGCACGGAGGCACGGAGGGGAAATAAAGTAGGAAGTAGGAGTTAGGAGTTAGTTTTTTTCCTCCTTCCTCCTTCCTACTTTCTCCTTACCTCCCTCCTCCCTCCTACTTTTTCCCCCGATCCCTTTCTTCCCCTCTGTGCCGCGAACCATAGGTTCGATGTGCCTCTGTGTGAGGTATTGTACAATCAGCCTCCCGCGACCATCGGGAATATCTGCACGGTGTCGTCGCTTTTCAGCGGAGCGTCAAGGCCGCCGAGGTGGGCGATGTGCCTGCCGTTGATCATGATGATTATCTCCGGCCCCAATTCCCCGCTTTTCGTGAGCATTTTTTCCCGCAGCTTTTTGCCGTAACGCTCGCAGAGGTTGCGGGCCAAATCGCCCATCGTCGGGACATGGGGCGCGTCCGTTTCCGAACAGCCCGTGTAGTCCCTCAGATAGGCAAAAAATTTGACCCGCACCGATTTTCTAGCCTTTCAGGCCGAGCGCGCCGAGTTTTTCTTTTGTCGGAGCGCCGCCCTTGTCCCAGCCGCGAACATGGTAGTACTCGTCGAGCATGGTTTGCAGCTCGGTGATCTTGCCCTTCGCCGCGCCGGAAGGCAGCGCCTCCCGCAGCAGCCTCGGCGGCAGCGTGTCCTTTTCAACGCCGGCCTGGATGTTGAACTGCTTTTCGATGTTCCACACCCGCTCGCCTTTCAGGAGAATGTCCTCGTCGCTTTCGGACGAGCCGACGGCGGCGCGGTACTGGGCGGCGATTTCCGGCAGCCCAAGGCCGAAGGTGGTAAACAGGCAGATCCCCAACGAGTCGATCAGGGCGGTAAGGTCCTGGAACAGCTTGAGCAGCGGGGCCTTGCCTTCGGTTACCAGCGGGTCTACTTTAACCGGTACGCCGAGCAATTCCGGCGAGGTCATGTAGCCGCGGACATGGCAGCCGCCCCGGTTGCTGGTGGCGTATTCCAGCCCCATGCCTTGCGCGGCGCGTCCGTCGTAGGCGGGCATTTCCTGTTTTTTTACCGACATGGAAAGTTCCGGCGCGCCGTGTTTTTCGGCAAGGCGGTAGGAGCCTTTCGCCAGTTCCTTGCCGAAGCCTTCGTTCTTTCCGGCCAGTTCGGTAAGGGCGACGATGGCTTCCGCGTCGCCGAAAGCCAGCGGGCGGCCGATTTCTTTCGCGGTCAACAAACCCTTTTCGGCAAGCTCCATCGCGCAGGCAATTGTCGCGCCGAGGGTGATGGGGTCCATGCCGTATTCGTTGCAGAGGAAGTTGGCCTTGCAGATCGCCGCCAGATCGTTCACCCCGCAGGAGGCGCCGTAAGCCCAGGCCGCCTCGTATTCGGGGCCTTCGCCGAAAGACTTGAACGGCCCTTCGGTAACTTTGGTGATCCTGCCGCATCCGATGCAGCAGCCGAAGCAACCCTTGTTCTTGATGAGGAATTTTTTCGCAAGGCTTTCGCCACCGATGTCGTCGGCTTCGGCAAATTCGCCGCCGTCCCGCCAGTTGCGGGTGGGCAGCGCCCCGGCGGCGTTGATGATGTTTACCAGAACGTTGGTCCCGTAGGCGGGAAGGCCCGTTCCGGCAACCGGATGCGCCTTGAGCTTCGCGCGGGCGTCTGTGGCGGCGGCGATAAAATCGTCGTGCTTTGCCACGTTGACGCCGCCGGTTCCCCGGACAGCCACCGCCTTGAGTTTCTTGCTGCCCATGACGGCGCCCATGCCGCCCCTTCCGGCGGCGCGGTTTTTGTCGTTCATGACGGTGGCAAACAGCACGAGGTTTTCGCCCGCCGGCCCGATGCAGGCGACTTTCGCTTCCGCCGAAACTTCATTATTGATGATGTCGGTGGCCTCGTGGGTGGTCTTGCCCCACAGCTTGCCCGCGTCCCTTAGCTCAACCTTGTCGTCGTTGATGTACAGGTACACCGGCTTTTTGGAAACGCCTTCGATGATAATGCCGTCGTACCCGGCAAATTTAAGTTCAGGCCCGAAATGGCCGCCGGAGTTCGCCGCGCCGATGGTTCCGGTAAGCGGCGCCTTCGCCACCACCTCGTAGCGGCCACCGCAGGCGGCAAAGGTTCCGGTCAGGGGGCCGGTCATGAATATCAGCTTGTTGTCCGGTCCCAGCGGATCGACTTTGGGGCTGACCTCGTCGCAGAAAATCTTGGTTCCCAGGCCGCGCGCGCCCACAAAGGCGTTGGCGTCTGCGGTGTTCAGGTGTTCCTTTTTGATTTCGCCGTTTGTCAAATTTACTCTGAGTATTGTTCCTGTCCAGCCGTTCATATTGACGCCTCCTCACCAAAAACTTCTTTCAGGGCAAGGGCCATCGCCTTCTTCCGGCCCAGCGCGTCGACCTCGTCGCTGTACACCAGGCATCCCGACGGGCAGTACTTGGCGCAGCCGGGATCGCCGCCGCAGAGGTCGCATTTTACGATTTTTCTGGTCGATGGGCTGAAGGTGACGTTCCCCAGCGGACACGCGTTGACGCACATCTTGCAGACGATGCACTTTTCCGTGTCGCATTTGATGGTTCCGTCTTCCTCGCGGTACATTGCCTGGACGGGACACACGTCGACGCAGCAGGCCTGTTCGCATTGCATACACATCACCGGGACGGAGATCGCCGCTTCGTCGTAGATCATCACCGAGACCGACGAGTTGCGGGGGTTGAAGCTTTTTGCCCGGTTAAAGGAGCAGATAAGCTCGCACGTCCTGCAGCCGGTACATTTTTCCGGCTTGAGCATGAGTTGTTTGCTCATAGAATCCTCCTCTCGCTTGTTCGCTCCTTTGCAAACACGGCAGGCGAAAGGGTTGCCCCCATAACCCAATGACCCTGTCGACCCAAACAGGGCCGGCAGGGTTCGGAGCTGGTTCCGCTCCATTGTACATCAGGTTATGTGAGTTGTCAAAAAAATTTTTAAGATATATCCCAATTCCCCATAAATAATGATAAGCTGTCTAATGGCTCGGAAAAATACCCCCAAAAAGAAACGCCGGGGCGCGCTGATCATCGGCATTTTGCTTTTCATCATCATCGGACTTCCACTCATAACGATAGGAATTTCTTTTATAGGAAGGATCGCGCCGGATTCGATAATTCCCGATTCGTTTGATCTCTATGCCGCCGTGCCGAATTCGGTGCGTCTTGCCGGACGGATTTTGAACCACGAATCGCTGCCGGACATCATGGCGCTGGCGGAGCTTTCGCCCCTTATGGCGCCGCTGAACGAGGTGAACGATTCGGGGCTTGCGGAAAACAAGTGGATACGCCTGGTGACCAGGGGAAGGCTTGACGCGGCGCTGCTGACAGACGGGAAAATGCTGGCGGCATGGGACGCGGGCGTTCTTTCGCCGGTTCTCAGGTTGCTGCCGGCTCTGATGGGAAGGACAACCATTCCCGGCCTGTACTATGTGCAGGCGGGGAAATATTCCCGTTTTGAATACCGGCTGGACGACGGGACGGTGTACTATTTCGGGCCGTATAAAAACCTGCTGGTCTTTTCCGACAATTCGGCGCTTTTTGAATCCGTGCTGGCCGGCGCTTCCCGGGACGGCGACCGGATCGGCTCGAACGCCAAGGCATTTTATTCGCGGGAACACGATATCGCCTTCCTTTTTTCGCCCGCCGCGCTGAAAAACATGCTGGGCGCTGGCGGCGGCTCATCCGGCGACCCGCAGGTAGCTTCGGCGCTCAACCTGCTGCAATTTCCGGGGCCGCTCGAAGCAAGCCTTTCGATCCTCGGCCATCAATTGCAGATCAACATCGTAAGCCCTCTCGCCTCTACCAACGATGCGATGCAGAAAATCATCGGCAGAAATTCCCCGGCGCCTTCCCTTACGACCGTCATCCCGTCAAACGCCCAGTACCTAACCCTGCTTTCCGCAGGGAGTTTGCAGGAACTTTTAGACGGGGTTTCCGCCTTTACCGGCCCTGGCGTGCCCGACTGGGATGCGGTGATCCGAAGGGCAAACAATTCTGCCAAAATGGCTTTGGGCATGAGCCTGGATGACATGCTCTATTCCTGGATGGGATCCCAGTTCGCCGTGTACGGGCTTGAGGGCAGGCCAAACCCGATAATCGCCGTCGAGGTTAAGGATGAAAGAAAACGCGCCGAGGTTTTTGACAAGGCGTTTCGTTCGGTGTTAATCAACGAAAATATACAACTCAACCTGGACGGCAACCGCATCCCCCGCATACAACTGCCGGGTTTTCTCGACTCCCTGCTGGAACTTTTGGGGGTGAATTTCCCGTCGCCGTACTACACGGTGCAGAACAACTGCCTGCTCATCTGCGAATCGGCGGAAACCCTGCTCGCGGCGGTCAACGCCGTTAGGCGCAACGAAGTTCTGCCCAGAACGGATCTCTGGCGCACGCTTTCCAAAGATAATTCCGGCCCTTCGTCATTCAGCCTGTTTTATTCGCTCGACCGTTCCCTCCCCTTCTTCCTCAAAGGGGGCAGCGCGGTAACGGCGGTGCTCAGGCTGTACCGCCAGGGGCTTGCACGGCTTTCGCTGGAAAACAGCGTCCTGCGAATTTCGCTGTCGGTAATTCCCGGCGCGGGCAAGGGCATAATTCCCGCAAGCGGTTTCCCCCTTGACCTGGCGGGAGACACTGCGGGCAGGGCGGGAAACCGCCTATTCAGCGCC
>WRJO01000021.1 GCA_009778545.1 Treponema sp.
GTTCCGGTGCGTCGAATGGCGCGGGCAGAAAAACCTGCCCCACCTGCCAGGGCGCCGGTCAGGTGCGGCACAGCCAGGGCTTCTTCTCGCTGGCCACCACCTGTCCTTCATGCGGCGGGCAGGGCTTTGTCATCGACCGGCCGTGTATGGAATGTGGCGGCTCCGGCACGCAGAAAAAACGGCAGAAACTCATGGTGACGATTCCCTCCGGCGTTGAAAACGGCAGGCGTCTGGTCATCCCCCGGCAGGGCGACGCCGGTCCCAACGGCGGTCCGCCCGGCGACCTGTACGTGGTGATCCGCGTCAAACCCCATGAATACTTTGAACGGCAGGACTACGACCTGTACTGCGCGGTTCCCATCTCCATCGCCCAGGCGAGCCTTGGCGCGGAAATCCAGGTAAGCACCCTCGACGGCAAAACGATCAAGGTGAAGGTGCCCGCCGGAACCCAGCACGGCAAAATGCTCCGCATACGCGACGAAGGCGTTCCTTCGGGAAACCACCGGGGAAATCTCTACATAAAATTAATCGTCCGCGTACCGGAAAAACTCTCCCGCCGCGGCAAGGAACTGCTTGAAGAACTGTCCCGCGCGGAGCCGCAGAACGACAGCCCCGGCCCCATCCCGCTGTCGCAGCTTGCCGAATAGGGGCGGTTAAAACCGCAGGGTGTAAGAAAGTGAAACCTGTTCGATGCCGTCTTTTCCGGGCAGAACAGCTATATTCCACGCTTCAGGATCAATTAAAGATGCTCTTCTCGTCTGCGGCTTGTGATAAGTGGATGATCTGACTATATTGTAAATACCGCTCGCCCCCAGAATACCCAGGCTAACCAATGCTATAGCCGTTCCTGTTTCATAGTCATCTGCCATCATAACCAGATATCCGACTGTATAGCCGATTGTCCCGATGCCGCCGGATATCAGCAAAACTGTACCGCCAACCTTGTCCTTCATAATGACATAGGAACCAAGACCCGGTATCAGCCAGTTAAGACCGAATGTTGCCCAGCGCTCTCCGGCAGTAAAATCCTGGTTGCCCCACGACACCGCAGATGTCGGCACTCCGCTGCTTCCCAATAAATACGTTACAATTTGATCGTTTCGCACATCCGCAGAATAGGTAACATGAATGGCGGCAGTCTCAACCTCGATCACCCGAATCCTGAAACGGTAGTAATTCCCGATTGGTTCAAGCGCGCCGGTAACGATATATTGCGCGCCCAGTTTTTGTCCGATTGCCTGAGCCGATTCCTCGCTGACCTCTCCGGACATTTGGAAATTCATTTCCTCCCGAATCAGGGTAAGCTGGGCCCTGTCCACTACCGTAAACATCCGCCGACTGACAATAGATGAGGTTAATTCTTCAAAAAGATAGTTTGACATTTTGGCAGAACCCGAACGCATGGACAATATCGCAATATTACTGCCGCTTTTAAGGTTCTCAGATAATTCTTCTGATGCGCTGTTGATTGCCCTTTCAAGGCTGACCATTTGTGCGTTTGCCGATTCCGAGGCAAATGCCAATATGCAGATCATTATTCCCGTCACAAAAAATCGTTTATTCATTTCCAATCCTCCGGCGTGCAAAAATGTACTGTCATTTGTTTGTAAAGGTAAATTTATTGGCGCCTGAACTGACATTAACAAGATTTGCAGGTGTATACTGAATTGTTATATAGCCTTTGGTTGCTTTGGCGGTTTTGGTATTTCCTGCAGCAATCGTAAAGCTTGAAGGGCTAATATCGTTGGACCAGACTGATACTTCATACCTGGATCGGTTGTCAAATGTAACGGTGTTTCCCATGTCCATATCGCAGGCCATCATTAAAAGCCCGATTAATGTTACAAGGGCAAAAATCCCAATAAGCCTTACATTGCTTTTCATACAAGCTCCTTGTTAAAACCGCGATATTACGCTAAGGCTGTTGTCTTTGCTGCCGGGCTTTATTTCTGGCGTTGGTATTATACGATTCAAATGCCTGTGTTAGACTTTTGGATGCAGAAAATGATAGCGGCAAGCTAGTTATACTAAATACCAGAGCTCCTCCCGCTCCACCAAGATATAGCCCCGGATTATTATTTTCTATCATATCTGGCATACCAACGAACATCACTACTAACCCTGCAAGGCTTAAGCCAATACAAACCCAACCTGCAGTAATTTTTTTGCTGGCAGATAAATAATGTTGGTATGTGTCATCATATTCCATGTAGACATTTTTCATTTGCCGCGAGAATGGCATGAATTTTTCATTATTATAAACCCAGCGGAGTCCCTGAATTTTGAACGGGTCATCAAAAAAAACAACCGTTTGTTGCGTGCTTGTGCTACTGTCTGTTTGGGGCGTATTTGCCGAGGGCTGCTGCGGCTGGGCGGTACGGGTTGAGGGTGTATTGGGAGTGGACGCAATGGTACTATCGCCGCCTGCCAGTAAAGACGCCACAACACGATCGTTCTGCACATTCGCGGAATAGGTAACCTGAATTATGGCGGTCTCAACCTCAATAACACGTACCCTGAAGCGGTAGTAATTCCCAACCGGCTCAAACGTGCCGGTAATAATATATTGGGCGCCAAGTTTTTGTCCGATTGCCTGAGCCGATTCCTCGTTGACCTCTCCGGACATCTGGAAATTCATTTCCTCCCGAATCAAGGCAAGCTGGGCCCTGTCCACTACCGTAAAAATCCGGCGGCCTACAATAGATGAGGTTAATTCTTCAAAAAGATAGTTTGACATCCTGGCGGAACTTGCGCGCATGGATATTATCGCGATTTTACTGCCGCTTTTCAGGTTATTGGAAAATTCTTCCGTCGCGCTGCGAATTGCGTAATCAATGCTGACCGTTTGAGCCTGCGCTATTCCCGCTGCGAATATCAATATGCAGACCAATAATCCCGTCACAAATAAGGGTTTCTTCATTATTGCCTCCTTCTAAAACCGCAAGGTATACGAAAGTGAAACCTGTTCGATGCCGTCATTCCCCGGTAAAACCGCGATATCCCATGCGGTGGGATCAAATAATGACGCTCTATAGGGAGATTGCTTATGTAAAAAGGCGGATCTGATAATATTACCGCAAAAATTCCCTATCAGAAAACCTAAACCAGCACCCAACGTAATAGCATAAAGATTTGGATCTTCAATACTGTTATTACTAGCCAACACAGTGCATGTTAACCCTGCGCCGAAAAACAACACTTGGAGAGTGCCGCCATACCAGTCCTTCATGATGACAAAGGATCCAAGACCCGGTACAAGGAGGTTAAGCCCAAATGTTGCCCAGCGTTCACCGAGGGTAAAATCCTGAACGACTGTTTCCCCGTACTTGAATTGGTAATGTTCGATTACTGGTTCCGCCGTGTACGGGAATGCATCATCAAGAGTAACGAAGGTTTGAGCCTGCGCTATTCCCGCCGCGAATATCAACAAGCACATTGCCATTCCCATCACAAATAGACGATTCTTCATTTTTGCTCTCCTTCTGGTTGATATAGGATTGCCGGGCGTGGACGAGCAGATCCGCCTGATTCTCAAGATTCAATGCCCTGAAAACCTTCTCCATTACAGTTTCATTGTCCATACCATAATCCATCAAATTGAATAATAATACAATTTAATTGATTTTGTCAATAGTGCGAAAATTCCATTTGATGTATTTCGTTGAGATTTTCAGATATTTCCGATAGTATAAAGCCAATAGGAAGCGGCATGAAGGAAAGAATTCGGGCGGTTCGCAAGGCTCTCAAGTTAAACCAGGCGGAATTTGCGGAACGCCTGGGTATGCAAGGTGCGGCTCTCTCAATGATTGAGGTGGGGGATAATCCACTTACCGAAAAAAATATCAAACTTATCTGCATGACTTTCAATGTCAGTGAAACCTGGCTGCGGACGGGCAAAGGGGAAATGTTCGCCTCCTCTCCCTACGAACGGGAATTTTTTGAGATTTATGGCAATTTGCTGCCCGAAACGCAAAAGGCGCTGCTGCAGTTGGGAAAAGACCTGCTTGCGACCCAGAAAAAATGGTCAAAGGCAAAATGAAGGCTGTACAAGGAAGCCGTTACCTTTTTTACCGGAAATTTGTTACTATATTACAGAGGATATCCCGGTATAAATGAAAAACCATAGTTGGCGAATTGCGGCGTTTGCCCTGGCGGCGCTTTGTGCCCTTGCAGCCTGTTCGGGCAAGAAGGCGGGGCCGACATCATACGAATTTACCAATGTGCGGCGCGGTACGCTGGAACGCACCGTCTCGTCCAGCGGGACCATCAAGCCCGTTTCCACGGTTAACGTGCTGCCCCGCATGAGCGGCAAGGTTGAAAAGATATTTGTCGATTACAACGATCCGGTCAGCATCGGGGACATACTCGCCGAGCTGAACACCGACGTGCTCAGGCTCAAGCGGGAGCAGCAGTACGCCTCGGTGAGCAAGGCGCGTGCCAATTACGAACTGCAGCGGATCAACTACTCTAACCAGCAGGCCCTTGCGGAAAAGAACCTTATCTCCGAGTTTGAACTGCGTACCAGCAAGACCCAGCTTGACGGACAGGCGGCGGACCTTGCCGTAGCCGAGGCGAACCTGAAAGAAATTGAAACCGAAATTAACCAGTACGCCTATATTACTTCTCCCATCAACGGTATTGTGCTTGACCGGCGGATCAACGTCGGCGACACGGTGGTGGATTCCTCCAGCAACAATTCGTCGAGCATTTTTACCCTGGCAGAAAACCTGCGGGAGATGCAGATCGAAGCGATGGTGGGCGAGCTTGACGTAACTTCCATCAGCAAGGGGCAGGAGGTTCGCTTTACCCTGGAAAGTCTGCCGGGTCGCGTTTTTCCCGGCGTGGTGGAAACCCTGCGGATGGTTCCGGTGGTGTCGAATAACGTGGTGAGTTACACGGTGGTGATCAACGTTGAAAACCGCGACGGTTCCCTGCTGCCGGGGATGACCTGCATGGTGGACTTTATCGTTGAACGCAGCGTGGGAGTCCTTATGGTTTCCAACGCCGCCCTGCGCTACCAGCCCACGAGTCTCAGTTCGGAACGGATTGCCGAAATGGTGTTTAACGCGGGCCTTGAAAATATGGATGACGAGCAGCGGAAGGCGGCGATAGAGGCGCGGACGCAGGCGCAGGCGCAAGCGCAGCAGGCAGCCCAGGCCTCGGGCCAAAGCGCCAACAGCGGCATCACCGGCCTGATGATGGGCGGCGCCCCCGCCGGCAGGACGATGATGATGGGCGGCCAGGCCCCCCGGCAGAACTCCCGGCAGGGAGGCGCCCAGAGCCGAAACGCCGCCCCTGTGGTTGTTATGCGTAACCTTTGGTACGTCGGCGGCGACGGCAAGCTAGAAGTGATGCGGGTGCAGATCGGCATTACCAACGGTTCCTTTACCGAGATTCTCTCAACCGAAAATATTGAAGGTAACCAGGTGATTCTGCGGGAGCGAATTTAATGCCTGTGATCGAACTGCGGGGAATCAAGCGCGAATACCGGATGGAAAGCAGGCAGGGCAAAAAATCGAAAGATGAAGCTAATGCCGAATCTTCGCAAGAAGTAGTGGTACGCGCCCTGCGCGGCGTGGATTTTTCTGCAGAGGCCGGAGAGTTTGTTTCCGTCATGGGGCCTTCGGGTTCCGGCAAGTCCACGCTGATGAACATACTCGGCTGCCTGGACAAGCCCTCCGGCGGAACCTACACCCTCGACGGCATTGAAACCTCTACCTCCGATTCGGATACTTTCGCGTACATCAGGAACCGCAAAATCGGTTTTGTGTTTCAGTCATTCAACCTTCTGGCAAGGACTACCGCGCTGGAAAACGTGGAACTGCCCCTGTTCTACCGCCGCCGGGAAAAAAACGAGCAGCCGCACGGCGCGCGTGACAGAAAAGATCGGGCGATGGCGGCCCTGCGGGAAGTGGGGCTGGAAGCGCGCATGGATCACTTTCCCTCGCAGCTTTCCGGCGGGCAGCAGCAGCGGGTTGCCATTGCGCGGGCGATGGTGAACGACCCTGCCTTTATCCTCGCCGACGAGCCGACGGGCAACCTCGACACGGGAATGACCCTCGAAATAATGGGGCTTTTTCAGGAACTTAACCGGCAGGGAAAGACGATCATCATGGTGACGCATGAGCCGGAACTCGCCGTCTACACCCGCCGGATCATCACCCTGCGCGATGGGGAACTGGTGTCCGACAAACGGGTAGATGAAAGACGCAGCGCGCCGGACGATCTCGCGCAATGGAACCGGGATCACGCCCTGCTTGCCGATTCTGCGGCGGGGGCGATGTAATGAACCTTGTCCAGCTTCTTGCCACCTGCTTCCGCTCGATCCTCCGCAACCGGATGCGCTCCCTGCTCACGTCGTTAGGTGTCATTATCGGCGTCGGCTCGGTGATTATCATGGTCGCTTTGGGCGAAGGCTCACAGCGGGCGATTGAGGCGCGGATCACCGCGATGGGAACCAATTTGCTGCAGGTAATGCCCCGGCGGAACATGAGCCGCTCGGGGCAGCAGGTGATGATGAGGATGAACGCCTTTACCAAAAAAGACATTCAAAAACTGCGGGACGAGTCGACGTATGCCGCGGCGATCTCCGGCCTTGTCCAGACCAGCGCCAACATCACCGGCGGCGAGGGGAACGCGCAGGTTACCGTCCAGGGGGTCGAGCCGGATTACGTCATCGCCAGGAACTGGAATGTTAACGCCGGTGTTTTTTTTGACGAGGACGACCTCTTGCTCCGCAACCGGGTGGCGGTGCTGGGCCGCACGACGGCGAAAAATCTGTTTGTAGACGCGGACAGCGCCCTGTCCCAGCAGGTACGAATCGGGACGGTGTATTTTACCGTCATTGGCCTTTTGGAAAACAAGGGCGCGGGCTTTAACGGCAACGATCAGGACGACATCGTTATGGTTCCCCTGGACACGGCGATGACGCGGCTGAACAATTCCCGCAACATCAACCAGATCATCATGAGCGTCGTCGGCAAGGGATACATGGACGCGGCGCAGAAGGAGGCGGAATTGATCCTCCGCGAATCCCGCAACATTCCCGACGGCGCGGCTTCCGATTTTGACATCATGAACCAGGCGGACATGATCGACATGGCGTCGGCGACATCCAAAACCCTTACCACGCTGTTAGCCGCAATCGCCGGCGTGTCACTTTTGGTCGGCGGTATCGGCATCATGAACATTATGCTGGTATCCGTTACCGAGCGCACCCGCGAGATAGGAATCAGGATGGCGGTGGGGGGCCGCAAGCGGGACATCCTCTTCCAGTTCCTTACCGAGTCGGTGATCCTCAGCCTTATGGGCGGCCTGCTCGGCATAGGCATGGCGTTTCTCGCCTGCCGCATACTGTCGGTAACGGGCATCCCAACGGCGATCAACCCGCTGATAGTCACCATTTCGGTGATGTTCGCCGCGGCGGTGGGGGTTATTTTCGGGTATTACCCCGCGCTGAAAGCCGCCCGCCTCTATCCCATCGACGCACTGAGGTACGAATGATATTTCCTGAAATTTATCACACAGAGGCACAAAGGCACATCGAATCTGAATTCTTTATCTTCCCTCCGTGTTCTCTGTGTCCTCTGTGCCTCCGTGAGAGATTATTGGATATAGAGGGAATATGAAAAAGATATTACCGGTATTAAGCATATTCGTGTTAGTGAGCGGAGGCTTATTCTCCCAAACACTGAATTTGGAGCAGGCGCGGACGTTGGCATTGGCCAATTCGCGCAGCCTTGCCAAATACGATATGGCGATACGGAGCAGCATACTGGATGAAAGAAGCCAGTTGTATAAGATGCTGCCTTCGCTTTCGGCGACTTATAGCGCTTCAATGAGTTATCTGAATAATTGGGATTTTATTAACCCGATTGATACATTTAGCGCAAATGCGAGATTTTCAATGACGCAGATAATTTTTCAGGGGGGCAAGAGCTTTATCCAGAAGGCGATAAGCGCGATAGCGACGGAAAGCGTCCGCAATGACGCGCTTGCCGAATACTTCAACGTGCTTGATGCCGCGGATAACGCGTACTATGCTGTGCTGGAAGCGGCGGCAAGCCTTGAGGCGGCGGAGTCTTCGCTGCAAACGGCGGAACTGAGCCTTTCGATGGCGGAAATACGGCAGTCCAGCGGGATGATCAACCAGGGCGATTACCTGCGGGCGCTGGCGGAAAAGGAAGCGCGGGAAAATACCCGCAACCAGGCGCGGCGGAACCTTGCCTTGAACGAGGCGAAATTCAATTCCCTCATCGGCATTGCGGGAACGGCCGAGCTTGAGGATATCGACTTTAACGCCTACGAGGATCTGCTCCTCTATCTTGCCGGAATTTCCGACGAGGAAGCGGACAGTCTGTACGAAAGATTCTGGCAGGTTCTTGTTCAGGTGAATCCGTCGCTTGCGCGCGCGGCGTTTAACAGCCAAAGGGCGGAAAAAAATCTTTCCATCACAAAACGTGATTATTCGCCGACGTTAAGCGCAACGATTTTTTCGACGGGCCTGAACTATTCAGTCGAAAAGGGGTTCTCCAGCACGAGTTCGGGAGGCGTTTCGATCAGGGGAAGCATCCCGATAGATTTTTGGGTCATGGCCAACCGGATCGAAAAAAGCAAAATATCCCGCGATTCGGCGGCGCTGGATTACATCGGCGCGGAAATATCGCTGGAGACGGAAATGCACAGCGCGCTAATAAACGCTTTTGCCCAGGCGGAATCAGTTCTTTCCTCGCGCCGCACCCTTGAATACACCGAAAAGCACTTTGAATATGTGATGGAACGTTACCGCCTCTCGCAGGCTTCCGTCTCCGACGTAACCGAGGCTTCGTCGCTTTTGATCACCAGCCGCAACAACCTTATCAGGGCCCGTTACGGTTTTCTGCAGAGCATTTCAAAACTCCGCTCCCTTGGCGTAATCGAAGACGAGGAACGATTGCTGGAAATACTGATGCGGGACAGGGAATAGAACCATGCTGCAGCTTGCCGCTTTTTTTGGAAACCCCGGCCGCGAATACGCGCATAACCGCCACAATGCGCCCTGGATGCTCGCCGAGGCCTTACCTTCGGTATTGCCGTTTTACTCTTCGCTTATCTGGCAGAAAAAGTTCAAGGGCCTGTACGCCGGCAGGGACGCATGCCATTTCCTCATGCCGCAGACGTATATGAACCGGTCGGGCGAATCGGTGATGGCCGCCGCCTCGTTTTACAAAATCAAACTCGAAGAAATCATCGTTGTCCATGACGAGATTGAGCTTCCCTTTGGAACCATTTCGCTGAAATTTTCCGGCGGCCTTGGGGGGCACAACGGGCTTCGTTCCATGAAGGCCTGCTTCGGCAGCGCCGACTTCTGGCGGCTGCGGGTGGGCGTCGGCAGGCCGGACGGCAGGGCGCCGGGCAAGGGCGGCAATCCCGAAAGCAGCCGCGAAGCGGGCATCGCCGCCTGGGTGTTGTCCGATTTTACCGACGGCGAACGCGAGGAACTTGTCCCGGTCTTTGCCGCCGGCGCGCAGCTTCTGGAACAGGCCATGGCCTGCGGCCCCGAAAAACTGCTGCCGGAATGGGCAAAGAAAAACTGCCTTGCCCCTGCCAGAGTTCCCGTCGATGCCCTGCTTGATCCATTGTAAAAAACACTCCGACAGGCTATAATAAAGCTGTTCGGATACTTCCAGTTTCCGAACAGCTACCTCTTGAAAACGCATTTTTGCAGGCTGTAAGCCGAAAAAATGCAAGGCTTGAGAGGCAACCAACCGGGTTGCCTCTCAAGCCCAGCATCTCGAAGAAAGGTGTGTGCTATGACAGCATTTCGGGGCGCTTATACGGCGCTTATTACTCCGATGACGGATTCCGGCGAGGTGGATTACGAAGGCTTCCGCCGCTTTGTCGAATTTCAGATCGCGCAAGGCATTGACGGCATAGTGCCGCTGGGAACCACCGGGGAAGCTCCCACACTTGACGAAGACGAAGAAGACCGGCTGATAGAAATTGCCGTAGAAACGGCCAAAGGAAAAACGCCCGTTATCGTCGGGAGCGGCTCAAACGACACCAGGCACATGGTGATGTACACCGAGCGGGCCAAACGGCTGGGAGCGGACGCGGCGCTGGTGGTAACCCCCTACTACAACAAGCCGAACGACGACGGCCTTTTCCGCCATTTTGAAGCCGCCGCTGCGGTGGGGATTCCGATCATCGTATACAACATCGCCTCGCGCACGGGACGGAACATTCAAACGCCGCTTTTGGAAAAAATTTCACGCATACCCGGCATTGTCGGGGTAAAGGAAGCCTCGGGCGACATCGGCCAGATGGGCGACGTTATCCGCGACGTTGCCCTGCCCCGAAGGGCCGAAGGCAAAGATTTTTGGGTGCTGTCCGGCGACGACGCCTTTACGCTGCCCCTCGCGGCTTTGGGCGGCGACGGCGTTATTTCGGTTATCTCCAACCTTGTTCCGGCAAAGGTAAAGGCCCTTGCAGCCGCCAGCCTTGCCGGAGATTTCGAAAGGGCGCGATCCCTTCACTATGAGTTGCTCCCCTTTGTCAGGGCGGCGTTTGTCGAAACGAACCCCATCCCCATCAAGCAGGCCGTCACCTGGACCGGCCTTCCCGGCGGCCCCGCCCGGCTGCCTTTGGGCAGGCTTTCGGCGGCAAGCGAAGCGGTATTAAAAAAGGCGATGGCTGATTTGGGAATGGGAGTAAAATGATGAAACACGTTCGTTATGACGATTGGCTTTCCAACCGCCGCGAAGCGCAACTGGCAATGGCGAAAGACTGGGTTGCCGTGCTTACCTCTCAGCCGTCGGACAAGCCCCCCCCGCCGCAGCGATGGGGTATTCCGGCGGAAACCGGGCAGGAACTTGGTGATCTGGCGAGGGAGGCGGAAAAAGCCCTGGCCCTGGCGAAATCCAGCGAGCGCGGAGCATCCATCAACACTTTATGCATGGAGACCTTCAACGCGCTGACCACGAGAATGCGAAGCATCAAACACCGGTACTTCCTCAAACCGCCGCTTAACGACGAGGACTTTTCAAGCCTGGGGCTGAATCCGCCCGAGATATTTTTCCCCATTCCGACCGCGCAGGTAGAGGCAGATATTACCCTCCCCGGGCATTTCCTCATTGAGCTGGTTGACATCCGCGCCCTTGGCGGGGATCCGCCGGACATACAAAGCGACTACGGTGTACGCATGTTCTGGGGCCTTACGGGCCAGCCAAGCAAAAACGACAAATATCGCATAACGGAAGCTCCCAAAACGGGGACCGATCTGCCCCACTCGAAATTTACCAGAAGAAAGAAGGAACTGTTCGCTTTCGACGGAGACACCGGAAACACGAGCTATTTCTGCCTGCGGTTTGAAAACCCCGCCGGCCAGGCAGGACCTTTCGGCCCTATCCTAAAGGCTGTAGTTCCGTAATAATCTATTTCCCAGGCAGAGATGTTTGAAATTGAAGTCCGAATTTGATGTAAATATTGAATGTGCTTGCCCCAAAAAAACCTGCCCCAATAATGGACAATGTTGTGCCTGTGTAGTAAAACATAAAGAAACAGACAGTTTGCCGTTTTGCCTGTTTTTGGAAAATAACGGAGATAAAAGTTTAGCCAATTTTTATAAAAACTTAAAGAAAAGGTTTGAGCCAAATATATTGGAGGAAAATTAAATGGAAAAAGAACTTGAACTAAAAGAAATCGTAAAGGAACAATATGGAAAAATTGCCTCTCAAACTGCCTCTTGTTGCAATTCTGGCTGTTGCTGTGGAAGTAATGATAATATAATGGCTGAAAATTATGATGGTATAAATGGGTATAATCCCGATGCCGATTTAGGGCTTGGCTGCGGGCTTCCTGTAAAATTTGCCAAAATCAAAAAAGGCGATACCGTAATCGATTTAGGCAGCGGTGCCGGAAATGACTGCTTTGTGGCCAGGGCAGAAGCCGGCGAAACCGGCAGAATAATTGGACTGGATTTTACACCCGAAATGATCGAAAAAGCAAGAAACAATGTCAAAAAACTCAGGTTTACAAATGTTGAATTTATACAAGGCGATATTGACAATATGCCCGTTGGTTCAGACCTGGCTGATGTCATTGTAAGCAATTGCGTTCTAAATCTTGTTCCCGATAAAAAAGCAGTTTTCAGGGAAATTTATCGCGTATTAAAACCCAATGGACATTTTAGTATTTCGGATATTGTTTTAACAGGCGATTTACCCGAAAAAATCAAATCTGCGGCAGAAATGTATTCTGGCTGTGTTTCCGGGGCAATAAAAAAAGATTTATACATGGAGTATATTAAAGAAACAGGTTTCAAAAATATTGTGGTTCAAAAAGAAACAACCATAATCATACCCGATGAAGAATTAGGCAATTATCTGGATGATAATGAAATAAGCATATATAAAAAAAATCCGGAAATAATAAAAAGCATAACAATATATGCGGAAAAATAAGAGCAAATGCACTTAAAAAGAACTCAGGCTTGTTTCTCTTTTTCCTGCCAGTCGGCTTCTTCAAAATAATCTTTGATCATATCTATTCTGTTTTTCGCAAGCGTTATATAAGCGGCCTCTCTTTCTATGCCAATAAAGTTTCGTTTTAATTTTTTTGCGACAGCGCCGGTTGTGCCTGTTCCAAAAAACGGATCAAGAACAACATCTCCCTGTTTTGTTGAAGATAAAATTACCCTTTTAAGGAGTTCTTCGGGCTTTTGGGTTGAATGTGCTTTTTTTCCGTCAGCGCCTTTCAGCCGTTCTTCGCCAATACACAGACCAATTTGCCAGACCGATGTCATTTGCTTATTGCCGTTATATTTTTTCATCAGTTTGTGGTTGAACGTATATTTTTTACATTCTTTTTTTTTCGAACACCACAATAACGTCTCGGTGGCATTGGTAAAACGTGTCCCCAAAAAATTGGGCATTGGATTGGTCTTATACCAGGTTACGTCGTTTAATATCCAGTACCCCAAATTGAGCATGATGTTTCCAACACGGAAAATATTGTGATAGCTGCCGATTACCCATATTGTGCCGGTATCTTTCAGTATACGCCTGCACTCCTTTAGCCATGCGGTACAAAAATTGTCGTAATCAGAAAAAGAGGCAAATTTATCCCATTCGTCATCTACGCCGTCTACTTTGGTATTATTCGGACGGTAAAGGGCATTTTCCAACTGCATGTTGTAGGGAGGATCGGCAAAAATCAAATCTGCTGCATTATCGGGGAATTTTTTTAGCTCTTCAATGCAATCGCCGTTTATTATGGTATTGAGATTCATGAATATCTAAAAAAACGTGATTCCGCCGTGTGCATCTTTATTGTAGAACAATACCCGCTCGCGGTCCTCTTCCCGTAAACCCTTGAAGGAGTGCAGTTCCTTGAGCATCCTGGGCGACTTGTCTACCCTGAACGGTATTATCCCCGTTTTGGCAAGCGTTTCATTCAGCGCGAGTTCGTTTTGGCCGGCGAGTTCCTGGAGGCGGCATGCCAGATTAATGCCGTACCCGACATAGTCGCGGTATTTGAGCTGCGACACTTCGGCGGATATTTCGTACTTAAAAACTTTTTCCTCGACCAGCGCGCCGCCCAATCCCAAACCGTCAAACGGCTTGAACAGTTCTTCGTTCAAAAAATCCGTGTACGAATCAAATACATACAGCGCTTCCTTGATTGAGTTTTCGCCGGTTTCGTCCCAGATTACCAGGGCGCCGTCTCCGAGCAGCTTGTAATACGAACAGCCATAGGCAAACTGGTTGATGCATGACAAAAGGTTTGACGTGAATTCTTTGATAAGCTTGAAGACGGTATCGTCCTGATGCGAGCATAAAAAGTCGCTGAAATTCCGCACGTCGACACAGAGAACAAGCGCGGTACTGTGGGCTTCGCCCAGATACACCCCGTCAAACATATCAACCGGCATCTTCATTAGACCTTCAACAGCCCCCGCGTCAAGTTCAAGGTTGATGTTCTTGCTGCTTGTAGACTCCGGATTATTGGTCAATATTTCCATAAAATGCATTATATCATAATTTTCTGGATTGATACAGACGTTTTCACTCCTACTTCCTGTTTTTGAGCCTACTCCCCATTCATAATGTATTGTGGTACCATCGCTGCAGGAGCAAATTATGGCAAAGATACCGGTCGGCGTATTGGGAGCGACGGGCATGGTGGGGCAGAACTATATCGCCCTGCTGAACAATCACCCCTGGTTCGAGGTGCGTTTTGTGGCGGCCTCTCCCCGGAGCGCGGGAAAAAAATACGCCCAGGCGGTCGCCGGCCGCTGGCAGCTTGCAGAAACCTACGCCCCCCATGTCGGGGAAATCATGGTCGAAGACGCCAACGACGTGAGCCGGGCGGCCGCAGCGCAGAAACGGGAGGACTGCGCCTTTGTGTTTTCCGCGCTGGAAATGGGCAAAGCCGAAATCCTCGCCCTTGAGGACGCTTATGCGGCGGCGGGCATTCCGGTGATCTCCAACGCTTCGGCAAACCGCTGGACGGCCGACGTGCCGGTCCTTATCGGCGAGATAAACCCCCACCACGCGGACATCATTCCCGCCCAGCGGAAAGCCAGGGGCTGGGACAGGGGCTTTATCGCGGTAAAACCCAACTGCTCGATACAAAGCTACATGACCCCGCTGCATGCCCTGGCGCAGGCCGGTTATCCGGCGCAGCGGCTGATCGTTACCACCATGCAGGCGGTTTCCGGGGCGGGCTATCCGGGCGTGCCATCGCTGGACATCATCGACAACGTCGTTCCCTACATCGGCGGCGAGGAAGAAAAAACCGAAAACGAACCGCTGAAAATTTTCGGAACCATTGCCGACGGGGTTATTCAAAACGCCGCGCTGCCGAAAATTTCCGCCGCATGCAACCGCGTGCCGGTTACCGACGGGCATACCGCGTGCGTAAACCTTGAATTTGCCGGAAAGAAACCTTCGATCGACGAGATAAAAGAAATCTGGACTTCTTTCCGGGCTTTGCCCCAGGAACTCGACCTGCCGACGGCGCCGAAGCAGCCGATCATCTACCGGGAGGAGGACAACCGTCCCCAGCCGCGCAAGGATCGCGATCTGGACAAGGCGATGGCGGTGGTAGCCGGAAGGCTGCGTCCCTGCAATGTGTTCGACATCCGGTTCACCGCGCTTTCGCATAACACCGTGCGCGGCGCGGCGGGCGGCGGCATACTCAACGCGGAACTGCTGAAGCACAAGGGCTATTTGGCTTAAGGGAGGTTCGCTATGAGCGAAAAATATTTTCCCCTCTCAAAGGCCGAGCTTGCAAAGATCGCTGAACGCTATCCCACGCCGTTTTATCTGTACGACGAAAAGGGCATTGTCGAAAATGTCCGCCGGATAAAGGCGGCGTATTCGGTTTTTCCCGGCTACGTAAACCATTTCGCGGTAAAAGCCCTGCCCAACCCGTTCATCCTGAAGCTGCTCGCCGCCGAAGGCTTCGGCGCGGATTGTTCCAGTTACACAGAACTGCTTTTGGCACAAATGGCCGGCATACAGGGCGAGGCCATCATGTTTTCCTCCAACCAGACCCCGGCGCGTGAGTACGGCCTGGCGCGGGAACTGGGCGCGGTGATCAACCTTGACGACATAACCCACATAGATTTCCTGGAAAAAACCGCCGGTCCGGGCGGCGGCCTGCCGGAACTGGTTTCCCTCCGCTACAACCCCGGCCCCCTCAAGGAGGGCAACGCCATCATCGGCAAGCCGGAAGAGGCAAAGTACGGCCTCACCCGCGATCAGATCATCCGGGGCTTTGCCCTGCTCAGGGAGAAGGGCGTGTCCCGCCTTGCCCTGCACACGATGGTTGCGTCTAACGAGCTGTCAGTTCCCTACCATATCGAAACCGCGCGTATGCTTTTTGAGCTTGCCGTGGAGGTCCTGGAAAAAACCGGCGTTCGTCTGGAATTTATCAACCTTGGCGGCGGGGTGGGGATTCCCTACCGGCCGGAACAGGAGGCGGTAGACTATCAGGCTCTGGCGGCGGGGATTCGCGGCGAGTATGACCGGATCATCAAGCCCGCCGGCCTGGGTTCGCTCGGCATACGCACCGAATGGGGCAGGGTGATTACCGGCCCGTACGGCTGGCTGGTTACGCGGGCGATTCACAAAAAGGAAATTTACCGCAATTACATCGGCCTTGATGCCTGCATGGCCGACCTTATGCGCCCGGCGTTATACGGCGCGTATCATCACATTTCCGTGCCGGGCAAAGAAGGCGCACCGTTAAGCGAAACCTACGATATCGTGGGCAGCCTTTGCGAGAACAACGATAAATTCGCCGTTCAGCGGCCACTGCCGAAAATTGAAACTTCAGCGGAAGCTGCCGGGGCAGGCAGCGGGGTCTCCTGCGGCGACTTTGTTGTAATCCACGACGCGGGGGCGCACGGCAGGGCGATGGGCTTTAACTACAACGGCAAACTCCGCTGCGGCGAACTGCTCCTGCGCCCCGACGGAACTGTTACGCAGATACGCCGAAGTGAAACCGCCGAAGATTATTTCGCTACACTGGACTTGAACGGATTGGCATTTTTTGCCTAGGGAAAACACAGAGGCACAAAGGCACAGAGGGAGGAAAGTAGGAAGGAGGAGGTAGGAAGTAGGAGTAGGGGGCGTTCTTCGAAATATCAGAGTGTTTTTTTTGGAAGTACTATCATTATTTAAATTACGCTCACATACACCCCATACCCCAGTCCCTGATCCCCAGTCCCCATTCCCGTGCCTTCGTGCCTCCGTGTGAGAATATGGAGATTAAATCAAAAGGAGACTGTCATGGTACATCGTAACCCTTGCATCGCTAACTTAAAGGCCGGATACCTCTTTCCGGAAATCGCCAAACGGCGGCGCGAGTACGCGCAGGCACATCCTGATGCAAAGATCATCAGCCTTGGCGTGGGGAATACCACCGAGCCGGTCATGCCGCACATCAATGCCGGCCTTGTGGAAGGGGCGCGCCGGCTTGGCACGGTGGAGGGCTATTCGGGCTACCAGGACGAGGGGCTTTTGGAACTGCGCGAAAAAATTTCGGCGGTGTATTACGGCGGCAAATTCGGCGCGGATGAAATTTTTATTTCCGACGGGGCAAAGTGCGACATCGGCAGGCTGCAGCTGCTGTTCGGCGCGGGAACGAAAGCGGCGGTTCAGGACCCGTCGTATCCGGTATATGTGGACGGCTCCGTGCTGGCGGGGGCGGCCGGCGCGGGCAGCGGCGCGGGCTACGACGGCATTGTCTACCTCCCCTGTACCGCGGCGAATAATTTTTTTCCGGATCTGTCGCCGGTTCCCGTAAACGGCCTTGTGTATTTCTGCTCGCCGAACAACCCCACCGGCGCGGTCGCAGACAGGGAACAGCTTGCCTCTCTGGTAGACGCGGCGATCAAAAAAGGCTCGCTGATCATTTTTGACGCGGCGTACAGCGAATTCATCCGCGATACGGCGCTTCCCAAAAGCATTTACGAAGTTGAGGGCGCGAGAGAATGCGCCATCGAGGTGAATTCTTTTTCAAAGACGGCGGGCTTTACCGGCGTGCGCCTGGGCTGGTCGGTGGTTCCGGCGCAGTTGCAATACGAATCCGGCGAAAGGATCAGCGCCGACTGGAACCGCGTTTGTTCCACCATTTTTAACGGCGCTTCCAACATTGCCCAGGCGGGTGGGCTTGCCGCCCTGGACGGCGAGGGGCAAAAAGAGATTCGCAGCCTTACCGATTTTTACCTGGGCAACGCGCATATTATCCGCAGCGCCCTGCAAAAAATCGGCATACACTGCACAGGCGGCGATAATTCGCCGTACATTTGGTCGCATTTCCCCGACAGGGACAGTTGGGAAGTTTTTTCGGAAATTCTTGAAAAGTGCCAGGTAGTGACGACCCCCGGCGCGGGATTTGGCCCGGCCGGCGGCGGCTATGTCAGGTTCTCCGCCTTCGGCCACCGCAATGATGTGGAAGAAGCCTGCCGCCGACTTGAGCAATTGGGATAATACAGGAGGCCGCAATGCAATCAGAATCACTTAAACCCGGCCTGGAAGCGCAGGTAAGCGAAACCGTGACGGACGGCAACACCGCTTCGGCCTGGGGTTCGGGCGGGCTGCCGGTGTACGCGACACCCGCCATGATCGCTCTTATGGAAAAAGCCGCCTTTGCCGCAGTTGCGCCCCATCTCCCTGCTGGCAGTTCCACCGTGGGAACCGAAGTGAACGTCAGGCATCTTTCCGCCACATCCCGCGGGATGAACGTCACCGCCAGGGCGAAACTGCTCGGCGTTGACGGCAGGGCGCTCCACTTTTCGGTTGAAGCCCATGACGATACGGGGAAAATAGGCGAAGGGCTGCACAGCCGCTTTATTATCGAAGAAGAAAAATTCATGGCAAAGACTGAAGGCAGAAAGTAAACTTTGCTCAGGCGGTGAATTTTTCCATTTCCTGTTCAAGATCACTGATGTTTGTTTTATTTTCAACACTCATGCTGTTTACCTGATGCACCGCGATATTTATTTGGCTTACGCCTGCCGCCATTTCGTTCATGCTGTTTGCCGCTTCTTTGCTGATTTGCATAAGATCGTTAATTTCTTTAACTAAAGAAGACCCAGTAGCCGACATGTCTTCTGCCCCCCTGGTAACCGATGCGGTAATTTCCCGCAATTGGCTGATGGATTCCAGAATCTGTTGTCCTCCCGCCTCCTGCTCCTTCATGGCGTTTCTGATATTTTGTTCATGTTCCGTAACGGTTTTTACTCCTGTGTCTATTGCCTCAAAACGGGCAAGCACATTGTCAGATGATTTGGTAATGTCATCAATGGATACCTTTATTTTTTTCAGCGTTGCCGAAGTGTTTTTGGACTGTTCGCCGGACAATTCGGCGAGCTTGCGAATCTCGTCCGAGACCACGGCAAAACCTTTCCCCGCCTCTCCCGCATGTGCCGCTTCGATAGCGGCGTTCATTGAAAGCAAATTTGTCTGGCTTGCGATATTCTGCATCACCGTGTTTATTTCCAGAAGCCCTTCAGATTCCCGCGCGATTTCCTGTAAATCCCGGACGACCTCGGCAAGTCCCGTTCTGCCGTTCTCCGATGCTTCCGCAAGGATATTGACGTTTTTGCTGTTCTCCTGCAGCGTTAGCGATACCGAATGGATGGTAGCCGTCATTTCTTCAATGGCGGAAGACGACCTGTTTACACTTTCGGACTGTTTTTCTATAAGACGGTTTAGGTCGTCAATGGCGGTTTTAATATGTTCAGCCGCCATATCCGCTCCGTTTGCGCGGTCCTCCTGCATGATGGACAGATTTTTTATGCTGGCTATATTCGATGATATCTGATGGACGGCCGCCGCCGTTTCATTCATGCTTGATGAAAGATTAACGCCGATATGGGTAAGCGCGGCGGTTTTATTTTTTATAATGCCGGCAAGGTACCCGATGCTTTCAAAAGTGCGATTGAAAAATTCTGCCAGGCCTCCGATTTCATTTTTGTGCCTGATCATTATGCGTTTGTTCAGATAGGTTCTGCCGTCTACCGCTACGGTTTTTAATGTTTCGGTGACGGCATGAAGGGGATGCACGATAAAGATAAGGTTAAATACCAGGTTGAATGCTGCGAAGACGAATACCGCGGCAAGTGCGGCAAAACAAATGTTTTCTGCGGTTTTTTCTTCGTTCTCGGCCTTTTTCTTCGTTCTGTCAGTCCGCGTGAAAACCATGTCTTCAAACTCGATCATCGGCTGCATGATCTTGCTGACTTCATTGTCATAATCGCTGCCGAACACAAGGTTCATTGCCAATTCCCTGTCCGGATCGCCGAGGACAGTGTAACGCCCCCTCTCATCCGTAAAAATGCCTTTAACGGCGTTCATTGCCTTTATTTCCAGCGCAACAAGATCGTCCGAAAGGGCATTGGCCTGTTCAACCAGGCCGAATTCTTCACCGGTAACGCCGTATTCTTTCAGTAGATCCAGCAGCACGCGTTTTTCGCCGGGGGCAACCAATGAGTTTGCCGGTCTTGGTTCCTGTCCGCCGCGCACCGCGAGAACTTTTTCATAGGCGTTTTCCGCCGCCGCCTGACCGGTAGCAGTGTAATTGCGTACCTGCCGCGTGAGTTCTTCCGAACTTTTCCGGAGTTCGTCTACCAAAAGGATGCTGTAAAAACGATCCGCCGCAGCTTTATCGACCTCGTCAATTTTATTTCCTAAATAAAAAAGCAGACAGGACGTTAATATGACAATGCAGACAGTTATGATGTTGATACACAAAGATGCTTTTTTTATTGTCATAATTTCTCCGTATATTCAAAAGAAGGCATAGCCATGTTATTGTCAATGATGTTTGTGTTGGATTTTTTTAAAAAATTTAATAATGTAAGGATTTTTTACGATAATTTCACATTTGCCCGCGTTTGAGCTTTTTTCCGTCCGCTGTGCGGTATTGGTTATGGCGGTATTTAAGGAACGAGCGGTAGGCGGCGCTGCTTTGGTAATAGCCGTCGAGGCCCTTGTATGACGATGACTCGTCGCAGCGGTATAGTTCCAGCAGCGCGGGGAACAGGGGCGACGCCATGATCTCGGCGGTACGGACAAGCGGCAGGCGGGGAAGGGCGGCGGGCAGCATGTGGTTGCGAACCAGATAGCATACGTCGCGTATCAGCGGCGGATCGAAGCCAAGCCTGCCAAGGAAGCGGCTGGCCTGCCGTTCGCCGAGTTCGGCATGGCCGTCAAAGCGGCGGCTGCCGGCGGATTGGGAAAGCGGCTTGCCCGCGTCGTGCAAAAGCAGCCCCAACGAAAGCCGCAGATCGAAGCCGCCGGTCGGCTGCCGACCGGAGGTCGGCTTGCGATAGCGCAGCGCTTCCATGGTGTGCTTCCAGACATTGCCCTCGGGGTGAAATTCCTTGGAATGATCCACACCGTCCAGCGCTGCCAATTCCTGCCAGTGCGCGGCGATAAAGCCGCTGCGTTTCAGCAGTTCGAAACCGGCGGCGGGATTAGCCGCTTCCAGCAGGCCGGTCAACAGGAGCCGCTGTTCCTCGGCTGACGGCGGCGGTAATACGATATAGCCGCCGGATTCGGCGTCTGTGCGGGAAAAATCCGCAGCCTCAATTTCGCGGATGCCGGTGCCGGGAAAGTAGCGGGCGAGGATCAGCGCCCCGTCGATGATTCGCCGCGCGGCATCGCCGGGATCAGAGTTTTGTGCGACATCGATCCAGCGCGCCGGTTCGCCATGCTTCTCGCCGTTGCGAAGGCGGCTCAGATGGGGATAGATACCGGCGGGATCATAAAAGCGGCGCGTCGCGCAGTCCTGATAAAATTCCAGAAAGCCGAAGGAGGCGCGGCGGCTGTATATGTCCGCCGGTTCCTCGCAGCGGAAGTACCAGGTTTTCTCGCCGCAGTTCAGGGCGGCGTCGGCGATGGATGCGCCGGGATAGCGCAGATCGTCAAACAGCCGTGCAAGATCGGCGAGGCCTGCGCCGCAGAGGACCTGGACGGCGGCGGAAGATCGCCCCAGATACGAATCGATGGCGCTAAAGCCGTGCAGGTACACGGCCTTGCCTGCGGCGGACACCAGGTTGGCAGGCGTTTGGGTCATGTCAGTACAGCCAGATGTTTTCAATGTCCATAACGGGCATCACCTGGCCGTTATGCGTTATCCGGTAGCGGAGGTCTTCCAGAAGCGGCGCGGGAAGAAGCATATCCGTTACCGCGGCGGCAGGGAAAAGATCCGCTCTGCCGCTGTAGGTCCCCGATGTCAGCATCCGCTCCATCATCCTGTCCAGGAATTTCGGCTTGGGGTATTCGCTGTATGCAACCGCCTTGCTATCGGGGATTTTGGCGAGCCTTCGCGCCGTGCGGATCGCGTCATCCAGGCCGCCCAGGCTGTCGATAAGACCGGCGTTAAGCGCGCCGACTCCGGAAAACACCCGCCCCTGGGCGGATGCCTCTACCTTCTCAAGCTCCATGCCCCGGTTCGCCGCAACCCTGGCGGTGAAATCGGCGTACATCGAGAGAATAAAATCGCGGTAGCGGGCTTCTTCGTCTTCCCGGAGATCGCGCCGGGGAAAAATCACCCCGGTTAAAAGGTCGGCGTGATCCCCCCGCTGAATGGAATCGACGGTGATTCCCAGCTTGTCGTTCATCCCCTTGTCGTAAAACCAACTGCCGATCACGCCGATTGAACCGGTGAGCGTTACCGGGGAAGCGGTGATGTGGCTGGCGCTCATGCTTGCCCAGTAGCCGCCCGATGCGGCAACGGCGCCCATGGACACCACCACCGGTACGCGCCTTTTGGCGGCCTTTACCGCTTCGGCAACATAGTCGGCGGCTTCGGCGCTTCCCCCGCTCGAGTTGATCCGCAGCACAATTGCCTTTACACGGCCCTTTTCGGAAACTTCCCGAATTGTCTTTGCCAGAGTCCACGCGGCGATTCCCTGCTCCATGTCGGTAACGCCGCTGGCGTATATAACGGCGATTACCGGCGGCCTTTGCAGCCAGTGTGCCTTTGTCGGCTTGTACGAGGTTATGCTGCCGGTAAGGCTTGAGTCGGAGTCGCCGTAAAGGGCAAAGCTCACCGCTTTATCGCCGCCGGAAATTTCCTTTGCGGCTTCGATTACCGCCGTCTTTCTGCCGATGCGGTCTACAAGGCCGCGTTCCATGGCCATTTTTGCCGGGAACATAAATCCGTCGTTTATCAATGAGTCAAATTCTTCGGCGGTCAGCGATCGCGCGCCGGTTACCGCATCGCGGGCAATGGCTATAATGTCGTCTAACACTTCGCCGTACTGCCTGCGATCCGCCTCAGAGATTGAATCCCGGGTAAACGTCTCGTTGGCAGACTTGTATTCCAGATAGCGAAGTTCGCGCACCCCTATTCCCAGCTTTTCAAGGCTGTGCAGAACGTAGGCTCGACCCCAGGCGTAGCCCATCATCGTCAGGATTCCCAAATCGTCCATGACAATGGTATCCGCCACGGTCGCAAGGCAATATGTATCCAGGTTGGCGTTGCTTATGTAAGCGCATATTTTTTTTCCACGGGCCTTGAATTGCGTCAGGGCGTTCCGCAGTTCCCATAGGGTATCCGTGCCCGCCCGGTATGATGAAACGTTCAGGATGATTCCGCCGATCCTGTTGTCATTGCCCGCCCGCTCTATCACCCTGAATAGTTCCAGATTCGGTCTGGGCTTGACGGAGCTGATCATGCTGCGCGTCGTCTGATTGTTCAGGTTCAGTTCGAGAAACATATTTTGTGCAAACAGCGGCATCATTTTCGGCGCAGCCATCAGCAGACACACTCCGATAATACGGATTTTTCCATTGAGTCTCATCCTTTCTTTTTTCCTTTTTCAGATTTTGTATTTTTCGCTGCGGGTTTGGTTTTTGCCGCATCGGCTTTTGTTTTCGGCGTTTCTGTTTTCGTTTTCGCCGCTGCGGGTTTTGCTTTTGATGCCGCTGGTTTTGTTTTTTCAGCGGAGGTTTTCGCTTTCGGCTCGGCAGCTTTCTTTTTTGCCGCTGCGGGTTTCGCTTTCGGTGCCACAGGTTTTGGCTTTGCCGCTTCCGTTTTCGCTTTCGCCGCAGGCTTCGTTTTCGGCGTTTCTGCTTTCGTTTTTGCCGCTGCGGGTTTTTCTGGCTTTGCCTTCGCTGCGGGCTTCGTTTTCGGCGTTTCTGTTTTCGCTTTTGCCGCTGCGGGTTTCGCTTTCGGTGCCACAGGTTTCTCCTTTGGCTCGGCGGGCAATTCTTCACCGGCAAGCAGGCATATCAGGTGGTCCAGCCGGTAACCGGAAGCCGCTTCCGCTTTTTCAATCGCTTCGCAAACTTCGCCGATATACCCTGCCCGATCAAGCCATGCCATCTTTGAAGAAAAAGCCGAGTCGTTTTCAAGAACGAGGAACAGCTTTCCGTAGAACATGGCGTTTTCAAAGGCTTCTTTGTTAAACCAGGTAACATCGTTGAATACATTGATTCCGATGATGCGGCGGAATTCGTCGAGCAGGCAGTTTTCGTCAAATAACGCCGCAGCGAATTGTTCGGCGTTGAATGAACGTTCACTGTTCTCTATTCCCTGTTCATTGTTCCCCGTTCTTCCCAGGACGAGACGGCTTATTTCGGCAAGCCGCCATGCGATGTCGTTTGACGCGCCGAAAACGCCGTACTGTTCGCGGAGCTTGCGATCCAGGCCCCAGTGGTCAAAGGCTAAATTTTCTGCAGCGGCGCCCGTGCTGCCGAAGCTGCCGCTGCCGGTGAGGGGGCGCAGGATGGCAAGCAGGCCGTAGCCCAAAGCGGCGGCGCAGACAAGCTGGCTTTCTCCCAGTTGTCCGGCAAGTTCCTTTAACAACCGCTCTGCGGGGTTTTTTCCCGAGGTTCCGGCATATTTAGCTAGGCCGATCAGTCGTTCGAGGTAGTTTTTGAATTCCTCCCATAGCTGTCCGTCCCCGATCCCCGATCCCTGATCACTAACCGCTTCCTGTTGCCACGCATCAAATTTCCCGTCCGCTCCGCCGATGAAGTGCCGTACTGTCGTGAAATAGGTCATCGCCTGTTCTTTGATCGATTCGATGAATGCTGCCGGGGTCTTTGAAACTGCCGCCTTCGTTGAAGGCGTTGGCTTTTTCCCTGACGCGCCGGTATTAAAGAAGCCATGAAGCTGGCTGACGATCTCTGGCTTGAGGATCTTGGCGAACCGGTAGTACAGATCGCCCAGATAGATGTCCATGATCGCCGAGTGGGGATCGTTCACCCCGCGTCCCTGCAAATCGTGGTGCAGCCGCGCCCAGCGGCCTTTTTCGTCGTCCTCAATTTCGTGTATGTCGATAAAAACCTGCGCTTCGTATCCCTTTAGCGCGACAAAGAAACCGTTTTCGCATATCGCCTTTGAGGAACGTATGAACCACAGGTCGGAATGTTGGTCCCTGAATAATGTAAACCAGGTGTCGCCGTTATGCAGGGCAAGCGCCGTATGCAGGCTGTCGCGGCGTTTGCTGCCGTCGATCTGCGGTATTGCCGGATCGCTTATATTGATCCATCCGGCGGTTTCGTAATACGAGTTGTTGAAAAAGATCAGCGCCCGTTCTTCGTTGCCGTGAATGTTTGCGCGGTTGGTATAGGCGAAAACATTTTCGTTGACCGTGCCCCCCTCGGTGTATACGTCGTAGAGCCTGAACTCGCTGGAGCCGGAAAACAGCGCCCGCCGTTTCATCAGGGGGAAAATTTCACGCTCATGCCGGTCTACCAGGTAGCCGTCCGGCTCCTCGTCGCGGTAGGCGCGGCGGTATTCCATGCCGTACTTTTCCTCAAAGCCC
>WRJO01000022.1 GCA_009778545.1 Treponema sp.
TCCCCCCCTGAACGACGATCTTGTTTCCAAGCTGGGAGGCATTGGAAATACGCACCACTTTAGTAAACACATTTTCGATTATCGAGCGGCACAGCCCTGCCATGATGTCGTCGGCCTGCTTGCCGTTTTTCTGCTCGGTGATGATCGTGCTGTTCATAAACACCGTGCACCGGCTGCCCAGCCGCGCCGGATTCCTCGCGCTGAACGCCGCTTCGGCGATTTTATCGACGGGGATGTGCAGGGTTTCGGCAAAGGTTTCCAGAAAGGAGCCGCAGCCGGAAGAGCAGGCTTCGTTAACCGTTATGTTGGTGACAATGTCGTTTGATATGCTTATTGCCTTCATGTCCTGGCCGCCGAGGTCGAGGATGAAGGTAACGCCGGGAACATATTTCTGCGCGGCTGCGGCGTGCGCCACAGTTTCTACTGTGTGAAAATCAGCGCCCAGCGCCTTGTCGAACAGCAGCTCCCCATAGCCGGTTGTCCCCAGGGCTATAACTTCCAGGCTGATGCCCGCGGCAAGGTATTTTGTGTGCATGTCCAAAAGACCCTGTTTGATCACCTTGAGCGGCTCGCCTTTGTTGGGGCTGTAAAAACTGTCAATAACATTTTCGTCTTCGTCGATTAAAACAAATTTGCTGGTGGTCGATCCCGCGTCAATGCCCAGATAAACGCGCAGCGTTTTGTCCTTCCCCATTTTCAGCGCCGATATGTCGTGGTCAATGGAAATGATCCTGTGGCGCTCGCTAAAACTTTTCCGTTCTCCATCTGTCGCAAAAAATAGCTGATCCGCTTCGGTGTTAAGCGTAACAATTTCCCGGTACATGGAAAGAGAAGTGAGCGCCGCCTCCGTGCTGAAGTTCCAGTCAAAGTCCTTAAACAGTTCGTTTATCGAAAGGGCGGCGCCGTAGGCGATAAGGGTTTGGCTGTTCGGCGGCCTTATGATGTCGGCTTCGCTCAAGCCTAGCCGCTCGGCAAATACATCAATAAGCGCGGGGTTAAAGGTTAGCGGCCCGCCCTCGAAAACAACCGGCGGCTTTATCTCAAGCCCCTGCGCCAGACCGCCGATGGTCTGCTTGGCGATGGCATGAAAGGTAGACAGCGCAATGTCTTCCAGCAGCCCGCCCTGGTTCAGCAGGGGCTGGATGTCGGTTTTGGCAAACACCCCGCAGCGCCCCGATATGTCGTAGACCTGCGTGCCTTTGGCGGCAAGGGCGTTGAATTCTTCGACCGGCGTACGCAAAAGAGAAGCCACTTCGTCGATGAACGCGCCGGTTCCCCCCGCGCAGCTTCCGTTCATCCGCATATCGCCGACCATCAGCCGGCCGGTACCTTCGTCGCGATAGAAAAAAATTATCTTCGCGTCCTGCCCGCCCAGTTCCACCGCAACGGAGGCCTGGGGGTAAAAGGTCCGCACCGCGATCGAGTTGGCGACCACTTCCTGTATGTACGGCGCGTGGATCATCTCCGCGATGGTTCTGCCCCCCGACCCGCAGAGGGCCAGGCGGAAATTTTCATGGGGAAAACGTTCAAATATTTCTTTGAGAAAAGCGTACACTTTCTCGCATTGGCAGGCATGGTGCCGCTCATAGCCGGAATAGAGAACCTCTTTGGTTTCGGGCCGAATGAGCACGGCTTTTACGGTGACGGAGCCAACGTCAATACCCAGATGCAGCAAATCTTAATCTCCTATTGTGCCTATGTCTATCAGTAAAATGACAGATGTATATGGATGTATATTATTATACAGAAGACCGGAAAAAGTACCAATACACTATCAAATCCCGTCGTCGCCCATCATCTCTTTGAGAATATCCCGTATCTCGGCGGCGCGCTCGTAATCTTCCGCATCCACCGCTTTGTTTAGCTGGTCCACCAGCCGCTGGTGTTCTTCTTCCAGAGGGGAAAGATCGCTTTTGGTGACGGGAGACGTTTCGTCCAGCGCGTTGATAAAAAAGTCCAGAGGTATGCCCGTTTCTTTGACAATATCGGCGGATATAAAAATGGGACATTTGCGCCGCGCCGCAAGGCCGAACGCGTCGGACGGGCGGCTGTCGAGGATCAGAGGGTTCTCCCTGCCGTACTCGCCGCCGGTAATGACAAGCCGTGCGTGAAAGGTGTTGTTCTTCAGTTCGTGGATTTCCGCCCGCTCAAGGGCCAGGTTCAGGCTGTCAATCAGTTGGATAAACAGATCGTGGGTCAGGGGACGGGGCAGGCTGATGCCCTCCTTGCCGATAAGGATCGACTGAACCTCAAGCTGGCCGACAAATATCGGCACGGCGACATTTTTTCCACGAGGACGGAGCAGTACCGCGCAGCCCTCTCTGGTTTGCGCGATGGTCCATATTTCCGCTTGCAGCATCTTTTGCATGTAAACCTCTGCGCCTTACGTTATGTGATCAATCAGGCCGGAAAGCAGATCCCCGCCATCGGTAAAAACCGCGCGTGCTTCGGCAATGAGGGTTTTTCCCCGTTCTTCCGCCTCGCCGGAAACCCCGCTTTCATGGAGCATTTGCATCAGCTCCGCAGTTTCCGGCGCTTCAACGCCGCCCTGGCGCGCCGCGTCAAAGCACCGCTTAACCGTTTCCTTTTTTTCCGGGTACCGGTGCAGATACAGCAGCACGGGCAGGCTTTTCTTCCCTTCCACAACATCGTCGCCCTTTTTCTTGCCGGGCAGGCCGGTCGTTATGTTTTTCACATCGTCGAGAATCTGAAAACCTACGCCAAGTTTTTCCGCCGCTTCGCCAAAGTGCCCCGCATCCTGCACATTTGCGGCGGCGGCGCCGAGTTCCGCGGCAAATCGGGCAAGGCAGCCGGTTTTCAGGGCGCACATGGCGAGGTATTCCTCGACCGGCGGAACCGGCTCGAAATTCCGGTGCCAGTCTATGTCGATGGCCTGCCCCAGGTGCAGCTTCCGCATATACTCGCCCCACAGCGCATACACCCGCGCCCTGCACGAACCGGCAGCGGCAGGCGAAAGCGTTCCCCCGGCCTCCAGTTCCGCCGCCCAGGAGTCGATGCAGGCAAGGGGCAGAAAGTAGAGGAAGCAGCCGCTGTTTATCGCCGCATCGACGCCATGGATAATATGCACCGCCGGACGGCCCCGCCGCTCGTCGGAATTGTCTTCGATGTCGTCGTGGATAAGGCTGGCATTGTGGCAGAATTCCACCAGTGGGGCGAGGGGCAGGGCAGCCTCTCCTCCGCCGAGGGCCTCGCATACCAGCGTCATCAACAGCGGCCGCCAGCGCTTGCCCCCCCGCGAAAGCAGGTCCCTGCCCGGAGAAGTAAGGGGAAGATATTGGGTAGTGGATAGCGGGTAGTGGATAGTGGATAAGCCGGGGAACACCTGCACCGCCCATTCGCTGCCGGGATTTTCAGGCAGCCAGCGATCCAGCGCCGCTTCGATGCTTTCCAGCCTGCGGGTATACTGTTGATCCATTGTTTTAGTATATAGTCAAGCAATGGCGGATTACAAGAAACCGGACTATTGGCAGCTCAAGGCCCGCAGCGAAGGCTATCCGGCGCGCTCGGTGTACAAGCTGCAGGAAATGGACGAAAAATTCGGCCATTTTTCGAGAAATGTTGTTTTATGACCGTTTTATGATATATTTATCTCTGCAAGGAGTCTGTAAAATGGTAACAATGGCTACGGAAAAGCGTGTTCTTAATTTTCGCGAAGCAGAAGCCGAATTTGACGGACGTTGGCTTTTATTTGATAAGAGAGATTTTCCACCAGAGGATGACATTGGGTATGTGGTTGCCTACGGTGACGGAACCCCCGAAGATCGGGATGCACTGATGGAAATTTGTTTTGATAAATACAATGGTAAAGTATTTTTAATAAAGGGATGGGTACCCAAAAATGACATATTCGACAGTGGCATTATCGACATTGTTTGAGCACCGCTACAAATTTGATGCGAGTATTTATAACATACACAAAAAAGAGTTTGGCAATATCATTATTTTTTTGGATACGGGCTGTTTCAACACAATGATCCCTAGATACATCGCAGAACAAACCGGGCGTTCTTTGGGATTTAAAATGCAATACAGCCTCGGAGGCGGCATTGTAGAAGCTGAAGCATTTTCCATAGAAAAAATAATGATTGCCGACGCTGTCATAGAACGAGTAGTCGCCTTTGCCGGGAATTATAAAGGCAGTCATGAAGACGACATCATTCTCGGAACCAATGTAATTAATAATTGGGAGATGATTATCAGTAAAAAAGAACATTCATTTCAATTCCGAGAGAATCCACCAGACAGTCTTCCCAATAAGTTAAATATTTATCAGAATTTTTTTAATAAAGAAGGTAACTATATTTGTATTCAGGATGGCTGAAGAACCTCCCCACGGCAAGCCAGGGAATACCTGCGCCGCCCATTCGCTGCCGGGAGAAGCGGGCAGCCAGCGATCCAGCGCCGCTTCGATGCTTTCCAGCCTGCGGGTATACTGTTGATCCATTGTTTTAGTATATAGTCAAGCAATGGCGGATTACAAGAAACCGGACTATTGGCAGCTCAAGGCCCGCAGCGAAGGCTATCCGGCGCGCTCGGTGTACAAGCTGCAGGAAATGGACGAAAAATTCGGCCTCCTTAAACCCGCGCCTTTGCGCGTACTGGACTTGGGCGCCGCGCCGGGAAGCTGGAGCCTGTACATCCTGCGAAAAATGCCCGGCGTTTTTTTGGTTTCGGCGGACATGTCCCCCATGACGCGCCGGGACGGGGGCCTGTTTGCCTCAGACCGCTTTACCTTTCTGCAGGGCGACATCACCGATCCCGCCGTCCGCGATTCAATACTTTCGCAAGGCCCCTACAACTTAATCGTCAGCGACGCTGCGCCTTCTACCACGGGCAACCGACTAATAGACACCGCCCGCTCGCTGGAACTTGCCGAAGCGGTACTCGCCTACGCCGAAAGCGCCCTGTCCGGCTCAGGCGGCAGCCTCGTGTTCAAGCTGTTTCAGGGCGGTGAGGAACAGGAACTGCTCAAGCGTATGCGCTCTCTTTTCAAAACGGCAAAAACGTACAAGCCCGCCGCCTGCCGCAGCGAATCCTTTGAAACCTACTGTCTGGGACTGGGGATTAAGCAACGTTAAGCAGATGCGTCATATGGCAGTACCATAAATAAATAGATGTCTACCCAAACAAGCCCAATTAATGATAAGATGGCATTAAGGAGTATTTTTGGATAAAATTGTATTTTTCTTTTTTAGCATTTTTATTATTTTTTCGAATGGCATTTATGGGCAGACAACGCATTATTTCAGAAATTTACAGTGGATGGATTCCCATTCTGAAATTGAAGAAGCACATATTCTTGATGAAATAATAATTCGCTTTGAAACTGAAAATGTACCTGATAATGAAAATATCTTTATTGAAATATGGAAACAGACAAACAATGAATTAATGGATTTAATAACTGCATTACAGGGAACTGTAATAAATAATACAGTAAATATTTTCTGGGTTGTTGAATTTGATGAAACCAGGAGTGATACACATTACGCCCGCGAAATAATTGAAAATGGCTATACAATTATTAATTATGTTTTTTTAATAAAATATAATAATATGAACATTATCAGCAAACCATTGGCTGTATTAAACTTTATTAATATTGTTTTAATTGACGATGTATTAAATGTACCAATTGGGAATACCATGGTTTCAATAACTTCTCCGGATGGTGAAGTAATTCAGGCAAAATCAGATGAGAATGGAATAATACTAATAAGAAATTTAAGAAAAAAAGGGGAATATTTTATTGATAAAAATATTTCCAGAGCTGTTATTAAAACGAACAAAATTGAAGATTATAATGAAAGTATTGTGAATTTGTATCTTGAAAATCAGGCAAATATTGCCAATGAAATATATTCCGGAATTGAAAAATATAATGAATCCAATAATATTTATCAATCTGAAAATTTTGAGTTCTTGTTGTTATACAATTATATTTTTAATATACATTTATTACAGGCAGAATTGGTTAATTATTTTATGGATGTACAGGCATACATTAGTAAAGATGATTCGAATATGTTTATTGAAAAATTTGAAGCCATTTTGAACAGCAATAGTCCCCGGCTTCTTACAGATATTTTTAACAAGTATAATATTAATCATGATATTAATCTTTTTTTGTTTGTTGAAATCACAAAAACCTTGATAAACATCGAACATAGCCTTCAAAAATATATTGCAGAATTCCTAAATAGTTCTGAAACAGATGATTCTGCATATTCGTCAGACGGTATCCTGGCATTCCTTGCAATTCAGGCATATAGGGCTCAAATGCTCAATTTTACTTTCAGTGAACGGTTCAATTTGGAAAAATATAAAAATCATATATTGAAGTATTACGAAACAAATTAACCATCATTTGAAAAAATGTTCAGCCCTTGGTCATTTTCTTTTGCTTAAAATGACCAACTGGTCCTTTTTCTTTTTGCGGCAAATGATAGGGGGTTTTATGCACTTTTTCAATGGCTTTGAATACCACATTGTGAACACTGTGGGCATAGTTTTGTTCATCCATTGCTATGCCTGTGTAAATTTTTCCCATAAGGGTAACTCTATATAGCGGTTTTATGGAATTTAATGCTAAAGCCAATACGTCAAGTATACATTCTCTGCAGGTGCAAATGTAGTCTGGAAGAGTATCCAATTGCCGTTCAATTTCGGCAAGAACGATTTTTTCGGATTCATTCTCTAAAAATTCCAGGTCATGAACATCAATCCGTGCCATTTTTTGCCCCCTTTTCTTAATTTTATGGCATTAATCCGGTTTTGTCTACCGGCCCGCAATATTGTTACTATATCCTCTTTCGTTTATTATATATAATAAGAGAGGGAAAACTTGATAAATGGAGGGATCACGATGAAGAAAACAGCGCTTTACCTTATGATTCTGGCGGTGTGTTTTCCTGCTGCGGCGCAGACCAGCCTGAACAGGGGGACGTTAAGGGTCTATCAGGACATAAACAGAAACCCTAATCAGTACACGGATAACCAGACCATACAGACAATCGTTATCGACAGGACCGCAAGAACCCTTCCGGATGAGGCATTTGTCGGCACAAGCGTCCGCAACATTACCTTTGAAGAGCCGGCGGCGATCGCCGTTATTCCCGCCGGAGCGTTTTCAGACAGTTATTCCCTTACGTCGATCCACCTGCCGTCTTCGCTCAGGACAATAGAGGCAAGCGCCTTTGGCTCATGCACCAGCCTCCAGAGGATAACGCTTCCACTAGGCCTTGAAACGATACAGGATACGGCGTTCTGGAACACCCGGATTTCCCGCCTCTATGTGCCCGATACCGTCACGTATATCGGAGCGGGAATACTGCACAACATCATGTCCCTTGAGTCTATCCGCCTGCCCGAAGGCGCCGATGTCGACATAAGCAACGAGTTTAGCGGCGTATATTCGCAAAACGAACAAAAGGCGGGGGTTTACATGAAAATTGACAATACCTGGATTTACCGGCCGGATATGGCAGAAAACGATTTCAACGCCGCCCGTTAAGGAATAGCTAGCGCAGCCAGTACAATAACGCCAATACAAGATCGGTATTTATGGAAAAATAAAAATTGCTTTTCCCCATAATGTTTCTGTATCCAATTTCGCTGCTGACAATATTTAGATTATAAAAAGCCGCATTGCCTGTCAGCCTGAATGCAAAACGCAGACCTCCGGTAAAAATATAATCATTCCAATCAAATTCGCCCGGAATATTCAAAAACAAATAATTTATTGAAACAAAAGGCCCAAATACAATGTATTCATATTCGGGTATATCCCAATACAGCGTTGCATTTAAAAAACTGAATTTTGAAGTGGCTTTATTTTCAGACGCGTTTTGAAATTCAAACGCAAACCAGTATTTTGCCTGGGTAAATTCCATGCCCAAATTTATGTATTGGTGTTCAAAAATCAGATTAATCAGCGATACGGTAATTTCCATAGTGCTGTCTTTATCTGCCGAATAATTTATGCCGTACCCCAGGTTCCCCATACTCCAGTTAACGTCAAATACGTCTTCCGCATATATTGCAGTTATTGTTGGTATTAAAATTATGCAGAACAGTATCTTCTTCATCCGATTATTCCAGCAGGGAAATCGGGGCTATTTCTTCCCAGATCGATGTTTCCAGCGCGTCCCGGTCTATGCGGATGAACATCTGCGGCTCGTAGCCTGCCTGCGGGTATAGGGCATAACGGGAATTAAGGTAGGGCTTTGGCGTGCTGCCCGAGCGGATCATCGTGCGGGGATCGCGGGTAAGGGAATCCCATGCGCGCCCCGCCTCGGCGTAGTAGGACAGGGCGCGGGAATGGTAGCTGCGGTCCCCGGTCTGGGCGGCAAGCATTTCGCTGGCGACCCCGGCGTTGTTGCGGGCCATCATCAGGCGCTCGGCCAGCTCCAGGAATTCGGGGCGGTCGTTGGGCAGCAGCACCGGCAGCCGCGACCGCTGCGATTCGAGCATGTCCAGCAGGCGGCTGTAATAGCCCTGCGCCGCGAAATAATCGCCCCGCTTGAGCGCGGTGTTTCCCATCGCGTACAGGACGCGGCGGTTCAGGGGAAGGCTTGACGAGGCGGCAAAGAGGTATTCCAGCGCGTTTTTCCAGTCTTCAAGCCAGTAATACGCCGATCCCATGCGGTACTGCATTTCGGGAGGCGCCCAGCCGATCTGCCGGGCGCGATGGTAGAAGCGGAGTGCGGCTTCCATGTCGCCGGTTTTGGTAAAATACTCCAGATCGCCCATGCCGGCGTAGAGTTTGCCGTATCTGGGCGCAGGGGACAACAGCCGCCGCGCAACGCCGTCTTCGTACAGGCCGATCCCCTTTACCAACTGTTCCTCGGCGGGGACAAATTCCTTCGAGCCTATCAGGTTGTCCGCATAACGCTGGTGTGCGTCGATGCGGTACGAAAGCCGGCGTATCGATTCTTCGCGCGCCTGGTCGAACCTGCGAATGGCTATCTCCAGGGTAACCCGTTCCTCGTGGGAGTTGCCCATGCTTTGGTAGTAGCGGGCAAGGTGATAGTGCGACTCCGGAATGGAAGTATCCGCCATTACCGCCTGCAAAAGGAGGTCGCGGATATTGTCGATATGCTCGACGTATTCGTTGGGAACGCCTCTGGTTTCTTCGAGCAGCTTGTCCAGAAGGTAGCCGCCGAGTTCCGAAAGCGTCGGCGCCGAAAGGGAAGCCTTGGGATTATCGTCAAACCATCTTCGCAGGGGAAGCACTTCTTTCAGGTTGTCGGTGCGGATAAAGTACTTCATCATCCGTTCAACAACCGGGGGAGTCCAGCCGTATAGCTCCAAAAGCCGGGCATACGCAATACGCGCGTCTTCGTATTTGGACGGATCGATCTCGCCCCAGGCAAGGCTGTTGTCGCCCAGCGCGAGCAGGCCTTCGGGATCGTCCGGGGCATAGTCCAGAAGCTGCTGGCGCAGAAGGCTGTCTGCCTTGGCGTAGTTCCGCAGGTAATATGTTTCCAGGTAGGCATAATCAAGAACGCCCTTTTTATCGCGGGGGTAGTACCGCAAAAGCTCGTCGTACTTCTGCTCGGCATAAATGTACTGCCGTTCGTCGCGGAAGCCTTCGGCGTACCGGTAGAACCAGTTCTTGCGGCGGTGTATGTTGAATGCTTCGGTAAACCGTTCGTTTGCCCGCTGGTATTCCCCGGCGAAAATGCGCTCGTAGCCCTTTTTGTAAATCGATTCCGCCTTGAGGGGCGTATACACAAATCTGTGGATAAGGAAGAAAAGCGAAGCTGCCGCAATGGCAAAAAGCATAATGATCCGCAGTACGGGCAGGAAATTGTGGACAAAGATATAGGCAAAGCTTCCCTGTTCTTCTTCCAGCGCCGCCCCGGAACTTTTTTGGAAAGACTTGGGGATGGTGATGGTTCTGTCCAGCAGATGGCCGACAAATATTGCGTTTTCCCTGGCGGAAACGCCCCGGATTAGATTTCCTATCAGCCGCGACATTTGCTCCGGGCTGACATCGTTTTCTACGATTACTTCTTCACATGCGATGCGGAGGTTAAGGGGATAGCCTGCCAGCGTTTCTTCCAGATACCGCATCTCTTCTTCGCTGAGCTGTATATCTTCCACGCGTTTCGGCTGCTTCTCTTCCTTTTTTCTGCTTTTTCCCCTGGATGGCACCGCCGGAGACGCACCCGCCGCAGGCGTTGGCGCCAGGACATTGTCCAAATCCGGGAAAGAAAAATCGTCCAAACCGCTTATGTCGATATTCTTGTCCTGGTCTTCGGCATCGTCCTTTTCCTGTTTTACGCCGCTTTGGGGATCAAACGTATCAAACATATCGGGCGGCTCACCATCATCCTCCAGAACCGGTTCGTCCGGCAGCCCGAGGTCGCCAAGGTCGATGGATTCGCCAGCGTCCGCCGAAACCGGCTCATCTGGTAATCCAAGGTCGCCCAAGTCGATGGATTCGCCAGCGTCTGCCGAAAGCGTATCATCGGGCAGCCCGAGGTCGCCCAAATCGCCAAGATCAACGGGTTCGCCAGCGTCCGCCGAAAGCGTATCGTCCGGCAGTCCGAGGTCGCCCAAATCGCCAAGGTCGTCTAGGTCGACGGGCTCGCCAGCGTCTGCTGAAAGCGAATCTTCCGGCAATCCGAGATCGCCCAAATCGCCGAGGTCATCGCCTAAATCGCCAAGATCGAGGGATTCGCCAGTGTCCGCCGAAAGCGTATCGTCCGGCAGTCCGAGATCGCCCAAATCGCCAAGATCGATGGATTCGCCAGCGTCTGCCGAAAGCGTATCATCGGGCAGCCCGAGGTCGCCCAAATCGCCAAGGTCGATGGGTTCGCCAGCGTCCGCTGAAAGCGTATCATCGGGCAGTCCGAGGTCGCCAAGGTCGTCGCCCAAATCGCCAAGATCGAGGGATTCGCCAGCGTCTGCCGAAAGCGTATCATCGGGCAGTCCGAGGTCGCCCAAGTCACCGAGGTCATCGCCTAAATCGCCAAGATCGAGGGATTCGCCAGCGTCTGCAGAAAGCGCATCGTCGGGCAGTTCGAGGTCGCCCAAGTCACCAAGATCGTCGCCCAAATCGCCAAGATCGAGGGATTCGCCAGCGTCTGCCGGAAGCGTATCATCCGGCAGTCCGAGGTCGCCCAAGTCGCCAAGATCGCCAAGGTCGATGGGTTCGCTAGCGTCTGCCGAAAGCGTATCATCGGGCAGTCCGAGGTCGCCCAAGTCACCAAGATCTTTGCCTAAATCGCCGAGGTCGATCGGCTCGCCAGCGTCTGCTGAAAGCGTATCGTCGGGCAGCCCGAGGTCGCCCAAATCGCCAAGATCGTCGCCTAAGTCGCCAAGGTCGATGGATTCGCCAGCGTCTGCTGAAAGCGCATCGTCGGGCAGTTCGAGGTCGCCCAAGTCAATCGGCTCACCTGCGTCCGCTGAAAGCGGTTCTTCCGGTAACCCGAGGTCATCGCCTAAGTCGCCGAGGTCGTCGGGTTCGCCAGCGTCTGCAGAAAGCGGTTCCTCTGGCAGCCCGAGGTCGCCCAAATCGCCAAGATCGTCGCCTAAGTCGCCAAGGTCGATGGATTCGCCAGCGTCTGCTGAAAGCATATCGTCGGGCAGTCCGAGGTCGCCCAAGTCGATCGGCTCACCTGCGTCTGCAGAAAGCGGTTCCTCTGGCAGCCCGAGGTCGCCCAAGTCGCCAAGATCGTCGCCTAAGTCGCCGAGGTCGATGGGTTCGCCTGCGTCTGCCGAAAGCGGTTCCTCAGGCAGCCCGAGGTCGTCGCCAAGGCCGCCCAAGTCGCCAAGGTCGCCGAGGTCGATGGGTTCGCCTGCGTCCGCTGTAGGCGGTTCCTCCGGCAGTTCAAGATCGGTCTGGTCGCCAAGATAAATAGGTTCTTCTGTGTCCGTCGAAACCGGATCGTCGGGCAGCCCAATGCCAAGCAAGTCATCAAGGGTTATCGGTTCTTCAGAATCTGCTAAAACCGGTTCGTCGGGCAGATCAAGATCGCTTAAATCGTCGGCATCGCTGAATTCGGGAATGTCGTCGTCGGGGGCAGCCGCATCAAGCTGTTCGGAAAGGTCTGAAAGCAATTCGTCGGGATAGAAAAAGGTTTCTGCGTTTTCGACCGCTTCAATGTCTGCGGGCTTTTCCGGCGAAAGGTCATTGTCGGGGATATCGGGGATGTCGCCCGGCGGGGCGCCAAGGAACGCTCCAAAATCAAAATCGCCCGCGCCGGTAAAAGGCGAATCGGGTATCCCGCCGGCCTCCTCGGGGGCGGGCGCGGCGTCAGAGGGCGGCGCAGCAGGGGGCGCTGCGTCCGGTTTTTCCAACGGCGCCGGTTCGGTATCGGGAAGCGCGAAATCGTCAAGGGACATGCCCTTTCCCGCAAGATCGGCTTTTTGACCGGCGATGTTGTCAAAAGAGGCTTTAAACTCCCGCAGCGCGTTCAATGAAGGCATATTAAGATATTTAATTATCGACCGATAATTGAATAGTATATATGAAAACGATCAAAAAAGGAATACTTTTAGCGGCGCTTCTTTTTTTTGCCGCCGGTTTTTCCCAGGCCGTAGATATTGAATCGGTTGAGTCATACCAGCTTGTTGATCGTTTGCTGAGCCTACCCGGGCCGGGTTTGCCCGAAATTCTTGACAATTTGGTGATTTTTACCGCCTCATCCTCCTTCCGCCGGGTGGGAATTGCCTTCGCCGACGAGGGTTTTTCCAAAGTGCACTGGTTCAGGCAGCTATTGGTCCGCCGCGATCCCATGGAGGATCCCGAAAATGAGAAAAACCTCAGCCCCCATGTAGATTCCGGCATTTTGTTCTTTATCCACGAAATTCCCGAAGGGGCCGCCCAAATAGAGTACCGGCTGATCATCAACGGCCTTTGGACGACCGACCCCCTCAACCCCAACAGCCGCTGGGACGGGGTTTCCGGGCTTTCCTGGTCCGTACTTCCCGTGCCTCGGCGGGAAGTGGTTCCCAACCCGCTCAAAGGGCCGCCCGGCGGCCTGAGCTTTTCGTTCAGGGGCCCCCCCGGCGAAACGGTCTCGGTTGCGGGCAGCTTTAACGGCTGGGACCCGTTTATGTACGAATTAAAGGAAGGCCCCCCGGGGAATTACTCGCTGCACCTCCCCCTGCCGCCCGGCAGGTATCAATACGTTTTCTTCCACAGGGGCCAGCGCTGCCTGGATCCCTACAATTCAAACCGCGTCTATTCCCGTGAAGGCGACGCGGCCAATGAGATTGTAATCCGCTAATTATCTTCCCTTGCTTGCGGGCACAAAATCTATGTTTTCGGAGCCGTTTATCGCCTCATTCAATTTTCTGCCTGCCAACTGGATATAGCTTTCCGAAGTACTTCCTTTCGGGGAAATCTCTTTGCATTTTTTCAGCAGATCGTCAATTTCCGGATCATCGGGATCCATTATGTGAAGCAGGGCATTGGGGCGGTTGTAGCCCGGCAGCATGGTTATTTCGTAAAAATAGGTTTTTCCGGGCGCCAGTTCCGCCTGTGAGATGTACCAGTTGTCGCCGGAGGCCATAAAATACTGATTTCCCGCCAAAAAATTCAGAACGAGGTATTCTTTCCCGCCGATGTTGGAAAGGAAAGTATCGCCGTTCCAAAGGCTGAACTGGGCGCCAAAGGTAAGGCCCCCGCCAGTCAGCGTTACCCCCGGGCTTCCCATCATAAAATAAACCGTAGCGGTTCGCTCTGACGGCTCCAAAACTTCCGCTGGCGGTATTCCGGCACAGCCGAACAGAACCATGCCGAAAATGAGTATCGCCGCAATCGTTAACAATTTTTTCTGTGCCATAATTTGCCTCTTGATAATAATATTTTCACAAAGATATTTCTTTATGATTTACGCCAATGTACCATGCTTCGGTCGAGTTGTCCAGTGCCGAAAACCATGGTACCATGCAATAATGAAGTATAACATCCATCCTGATTTTCAAAAATTAAATTCGCCACTCATCCTGAACAAGGCATTGCTGCCGGTATTCCAGGCAGGCACAAAAATACTGTTTCAAACACAGAAAACATAAGCGCCAAAAGCGCCTACTGCGAAGAAATAATCGAAAAAAGCATTCAGTACATGATTGATGCTTTTCGTTGATCATTTCATTCTGTCAGATAATCTTTTTCGCCGGAGGCAAGGGCTTTGAGGATGCGGCGTTTTATCGCGCCAGAGTTTTCGCCTCCTTTGGAGGCGCCGGTTAGTTCTGCTACGCGCTGGCGGATGTCGCGGCGTTTGGAGTTGATTCCGTAGGGGCAGGTGCAGGCCGCCTTGAGGATGTCCTGCTCGGCGGCGCATTCGATGACCTGCCGCTCCTCGATGTAGGCAAGCGGGCGGATAAGGCTGACCGGGTATTTGCGGTACCTGAGCAGAATCGGCATCGTGCTGATTTCTGCTTTGGCGCAGAGGTTCATGAAAAACGTTTCGACGATGTCGTCCAGATGATGCCCCAGGGCGATTTTGTTAAAACCGTTTTCTACGGCATATTTAAGAATTTCCGTGCGGCGCTGGGTGGAACACCAGTAGCAGTTCATCTTTTTCCCTTCCTTAAGCCTGCCGACGACCGGCACAAAGAGGTCGGTAAACGGTATGCCCCATTCCTCAAGCCGCCGGGAAAGAACCGTTTTTTTGCAGCAGGAGCAGAAATCGGTGGAGATGTGCAGGGCGGCAAGCGCGTAGCCCATTTTCAGCGCCGGCCTGATCGAAGACAGCGCCCAGGCAAGCACGGTGGAATCCTTGCCGCCCGACACGGCTATAAGAATCCGGTCGCCCTCGGCGATCAGCTTCCGTTCCATCACCGCCTTTACGGCGAGCTTTTGCACTACGGCGCTAGCTCTCGCCTGCCCTGGCAGGCGCGCACGACGCAGGAATCGGTCACCCATTCGAGTCCTGCTGTGTGTTTATTATGTCACGCAGCACCAGAGCAGCAAGCGCCATGCCGGCAGATGCCGTAACGGTAACGGCGCTGCCGTTAATGATTTTGCCGCCGCCGGGCTGCTGCCCCGCGCCTTCATTGCCAACGGCGATTTCGTCGCGGCGCGGCAGGCGCTCGTCGCTGTACACGGCGGTAAAGCTGCCGGCAAAGCCCCGCCTGCGAAGGCCGCTGCGGACCAGCCGCGCCAGGGGGCAGCCCCGGGTGTCCCAGATGCCGGCGGTCCTGATGCGCGTGGGATCGATTTTTTGCGCCATGCCCATTGACGAAAACAGGCAAACCCCGGCGGCATATGCCGTTTCGATTAAGTCGAGTTTGTGCGGCATGGTGTCGATGGCGTCGATCACATAATCCGCCTGTCCGATGCCGAAATTTGCGGCATTTTCCCGCGAAAAAATGGTTTCCCGTGCGGCAACTTCGCAGCGGGGGTTGATCTCCAAAAGCCGCTCCCGCAACGCTTCTGCCTTGCCGCGTCCCAGCGTTCGGCTGGATGCCTGCACCTGCCGGTTGACGTTGGAGGCGCAGACCGTGTCGCAATCAACAATGCCGATCCTGCCCACTCCCGAACGGACCAGCGCCTCGGCGCACCAGCTTCCCACCCCGCCCAGGCCAAAGACCAGCACAGCCGTCCGCCAGAGTTTTTCCAAAACCGCCTCGCCGGTGATCAAGGCAAGCCGCTGAAACAGCGGGTCGATATTGCTACTCATGCAAACTAAAAGTGCAGCCGCAGTATTTTTGCATGTACAGGCCGAGGTCGCGGGCCTGGGCCTGGCCCTTTCTGAACAGCGGACGGAAATCCCGATATAAAAAATTAACGCCGAATTTTGCCGCCGCTTCCTCTCCAAGGCGGCGGATCGCATCGTGCCGCTGGTACGGGCTGATAAGGAGGCTGGTGCTGAAACCGTCAAAGCCGCCTTCCGCCGCCCGTGCCGCCGTCCTTTCCAGCCGCATGCGGTAGCAGATCTCGCAGCGTCCGGGAGCGGCAAGTTCGCTGCCGATCTCGCCTAAAAAAAATTCCAGCCCGTATTCGCCGTCTATTTCCAGCGGCAGATTTTTTGCGGCGGCCAAAGCGGCAAGGGCGCCCCTGCGGCTCTCGTACTCGGCAAGGGGGTGAATGTTGGGGTTGTACCAGAACAGCGAGAGTGAGATTCCTTCGTCGGCCAGGTTTTCAATGCAGGCTGCCGCGCAGGGACCGCAGCAGCAGTGAAAGAGCAGTTTCATTATGCCGTCTGGCTGTACTGTTCAACAGCAGCCGCCAGCTGATCGCCGCAGGAAGTTCCTTTCTTGCCGCATTGCAGGCCCCTCAGTTTTTTGACAAGTTCGCCGGCATCCATTCCTTCAACAAGGATGCCCAGCGCCTGCAGGTTTCCCCTGCACCCTCCATCAAAAGATACCGAGTAAACTTTTCCTTCCTTCAGTTCAAACTGGACTTTTGTCGAACAGGTTCCGCTGGTTGCATATTCAATCATGGCACCGATCCGTTAATCCACCTTGAACCGTGAAACATCCGTTATCAGGTTATCAATACCGTTGCGGTTTTTGCCGCTAATATCGTTGACGTGATGTATCGCCTTATTAATCTGATCGGCCCCAATTGCCATCTCGTTTATGCCGGAAGTAATTTCCTGCGTCGCCCGTTCAAGGTTTTGACTTTCCCTTATAACTTCCTTTGCCCCTTCAAGCATTTCCTGGGAGCCGCTCCGTACCTGCCGCGTTATTTCGTTTACATTGCCGACGCCGTCAAGAATTTGCTTGCTGCCTATTCCCTGTTCTTCCATGGCGCGGCGTATGTTATCTTCCTGTTCCGCTACAACCTTAACGCTGCTATCAATAGCCTCAAATTTGTTCAGCACATTTTCGGTTGAACGGGTTATTTTGTCAATGGAACTTTTAATCTTTTTAAGCACGTTGCCGATTGTCTTGGACTGCTCGCTGGAACCTTCTGCCAGCTTGCGAATCTCGCCGGCGACGACGGCAAACCCCTTGCCCGCTTCTCCGGCATGGGCCGCCTCTATTGCCGCATTCATTGAAAGAAGATTCGTTTGGCTTGCGATATTTTCCATTACCGAGTTAATTTCCATTAGTCCTTCGGACTCGCGGGCAATTTCCTTTATGTCTTCGGAAACTTCATGTAATCCGGTACGTCCCACTTCGGAGGCATCCTGCAGGGTTTTAACGTTAGTGGCGTTGTTGACCAGCGTTCCGGTAACCGAATTGATGTTTGCCACCATTTCTTCGATGGCGGAAGAAGCCTGGGATACATGCGTGCTTTGATCACCGACAAGTTCATCAAGTTTATTGATATTGATGACAACCTGTTCCATTGTCGCGTTGGTTTCGGTAACGCTGGCGCTCTGGTTAATGATGCGGCCCTTGATACTCTGGATGTTGGCGGTAATCTCGTTCACTGCGGCGGCGGTTTCGTTCATGTTGCTGGAAAGATCGTTGCCAATTCCGGACAGGGTAGTCGACTCTCTTTTGATATTGACAACAAGGTTTTTAATCTTCTCTATGGTCTGGTTAAAGTATTGTGCAAGTTCTCCAATCTCGTCTTTTGAAGTAATGGTTATGGAAGTAGTCAGATCTCCTTCGCCGTGGGCTATATCCTTGAGGGACTCTGTTACACCGACAATCGGCTTTACAATGTTCGACGTAATGCTCAGCGCCAGAATAACGCCGGCAATTACCCCGATAATAATGACTATTACGATGATTATTTCAAACATCGTGCCAAGGTTGTAGGTTTCGTTTGCCTTATCCTTAATCAAAACGTCATACCGGGTATTCATATGTTCCAAATCGTTGATAACTTCCTGCGTATTGGGCAAAACGTCCTGCCTGAATATTCTTACTGCGTCATTATGTTCCCCGGCGGAAAGATGGTTTACTATTTCTCTTGCTTTTGCGTGGATGATATCGTGCGGTATAACTATGTGGTGCAGCAGTGCAACTTCTTCCGGGTCGGTCACCCTCTTAACTTCTTCGCTGCTCAGCCATCTGCCCAAAGAACAGGTGGTAGAATCGAGCGATCCGGTGAAGGGCGATCCTCCGTACACCGTTTCAGACAGTCCGTGCCTCCAGGCAAAATGCGAAATTAGTATTGTTGAGACTGTCGATTTTGTTTCCGAGATATCCAGCATGTCTTCGGATGCGGCGGTGAGCGCAATATCGCTGTATAACCCAATTGCACCAAGCAAAACTCCAATTCCTACAACGGCAAAAAAGCCGCCAAAAAGTTTAGTGCGAACTTTCATATGTGTTTCCTCGTCTCCCTGCTATTATTATAATGGATTCAGTGCAAAAAACAAGACATACCCAATGATTTTGCGTATAATGAGGCCATGCGCCCTCTGCTTTTAGCGATGGTTTTATTTATTACCGGAACGCAGGGATTTGCCCAGAATTCGGGGGGAATGGCCAGCGGCGAATTGGTGCTTCGCGCCTTTCAGGCAAGCTTTCCGGGCAAAACGGGCGAAGTTGTGTTCGCCGGAGGCGACTGGACAATAAGCGCCGGGGGCGAAACATTTTTCTGGGCGGGGGGCAGGCTCCTTCCCAGGACGGAAAAAGACAACACAGGCTCCTGGGACCCCCATTTTTTTTACGAAATACCGCAAAAGGCGAGAGCTCCGGAAACATACCCGCCCCAGTACATCGAGGCGCTGCGGGCGCGGGCTTCGAGCGAACAGCGGCTGGAACGGAAGGACACCAACAAGGCGTTTCTGGCGGTTCTGTACGGCGGGCTGGAACGCCGGGAAATTGAAAGCCTGCTTGAACGGATTGATTTTCTCGGCAAACGGGTCACCGTCCACAGCGGCATCGCCGGGGCGCTGGCCCGCGTCGAAGCGGAAATCAGAAAATGGGAGGGCGGCAGCGCCTTCATCGCCTCGCTGGGCAGCATCGACGGGTACAGCTGGAGGCCCATTGCCGGTACGCAGCGGATGAGCTACCACAGCTGGGGCCTTGCCCTGGACATACAGCCGTCGCGGCTGGGCGGGAAGGCGATCTACTGGCTGTGGGAACAGGGCCGCAACAGGGACTGGATGCTGGTCCCCCTGGAAAAGCGCTGGAACCCGCCCGACGAGGTAATCGCGGCGTTTGAGCGGGAAGGCTTTATCTGGGGCGGCAAGTGGCCGGTATACGACAACATGCACTTCGAGTACCGCCCCGAGCTGCACGAGTACAGCCGCCTAATAAAATCCGCCGCCGCCGAAAGCGCAGCCAGCACCGGCCGCGACCTGCACCACATCTACCCGGACACGCTCAGAGAAGCAGGAAGCAGGAGGTAGGCGGAATTTTCGAAAAATGCTACCGGCTCCCGCCCGCTGAACCAAGGGCCGCGACCGCCGCGCCAAAGAGGCTGGCCTGTTCCACCGGCGCGATAACGTAGGGCCGGGGCTTTTCCCGGACGAGCATCGTGTGCAGCCAGGCTTCCAGCGAACGGCGCATCCCCTTGTAAACCATATATGTCGTACCCTCAACGGCGATGCGTACCGGCGAATACGGCTCGCAGCCGGCCTGCATCCGTTCCACCGTGGCAGCGAGCACCGCGGCGGAAAACATCGCCCCCCGCTCCGTGACAATCGAGGTAAGGTACTGCACGGCGGCAAGCGCGCCGCCTTCGTCCAGGCCGAACAGGGAACCGAGGGGGCCTTCCGCCGCAAGGGGCGCCCGCGAAAATTCGTTGAGGGTGCGGGTTTCAAGCTGGCCCATCGCCAGCAATTCATCGGATCGCCTGAAGCGTATCACGCCGTCCTTTACCGCGTGCTTCAGGATGTGCAGGGTCAGCGGGCCGAGGTACGCGCCGGAGGTGGTTTTTTCCAGCGTGTATGCGCCGGGGTTTTTGGTGCCGCTGTCAAATTCGCGGTCCAGCGGGCCCCGGTAGCGCAGGTTGAACGTGCCGGTTTCGCAGACCACGATCTGCGGGGCGTCCTTTGAGTCAAAGCCGATTTTTGGTATGCGCGTTTCGGGATAGGCGGTGTTAAAACCGGTCCCGAGAATAAAGCCGATTACCGGCCCGCCGGCAGTGCCGTAGGCGTTTCTCGCAGCCGCCCCCGCTTCATCCACCATGCCGTCCGCCGGTATGCTTGCGATGCCGGAAAGCAGCGTCGCCACCGTGTCGTTTAACATCACAATGGGGCCGTCATACACATGGCCTTTGTGCGCCAACGCCTCGCGCAGCCCTGCACCGATGGACTTCCCGACAACATCGGGGGCATCTACCTCCTTGCTGAACTCCGTCAGAATGCCATCGCCGCCGGGCTGCACCTCCATCGGATACGAAAAAGTAAAACCGATCCCGTTAATGTCAGATGCGGACAAAAGCAGGGGAACCACGGCATCGGCGATCATGCCGAAAAACTGTTCGGCACCGACTCTGCCGGCAGTGCCGGGCATGGGGAGCTTTATCGATCCCCCGGCGGCGGCCTTCCCCTGTTCGTTAAAGCTCACCAGGCTGGCGCGCAGATTGGTCCCACCGGCATCGAGCGCCAGCACCGTCTTTCCAGGCTGCACTTTCGATATGGGCGTGATGTACGAAGGTATCATGGGCAGACTGGAACTCAAACCGGCAAGGGCGCGCTCCATGTCGATAAGGATCTCCCTAACCAGCGCCATCGGATCCAGGCTGTCGTAATGAAACCCGTAGTATCGCGCAAAATCCGACAGCTCATGAGGATCAAAATATAAGCCCATTCCACACCTCCGAATAATGTATCTGTACATTGTAAACTGTTTATTCAAAAATGTACAAAGGCTGAACATGGGTTATTGACTAAAAATGCAGTTGGAACTATACTGGGTTTTCCGGATTTGCAGGAGAGATGCGAGAGCGGTTGAATCGGGCGGTCTCGAAAACCGTTGAACCCTCGCGGGTTCCGGGGGTTCGAATCCCCCTCTCTCCGGGAATTTTGAGCATTGGAGAGATGACCGAGCGGCCGAAGGTGCACGATTGGAAGTCGTGTGTACCCGGAAGGGTACCGAGGGTTCAAATCCCTCTCTCTCCGTAAATTTCAGGATGTTAAGAGCTGTAAGGCAAATCCCTCTCTCTCCGTAAAGGCATACACCATTTTATTCAAATTTTTTTCCGATATAAAATACATACCCATAATAATCTTTATATTTATGATACATTTTTTCTTCTTTTCTGTTACCTTCAATAAATTCTTCAACATTTTTATTTCCATTATATTTTTCCAAAAATTCATCATAAAGAGTAACTTGCGGAGCAAAATAATTGTCTATCCAACAATTTTCTGGTAATGCAAAAATTGAAATTGGAACATACCCTGATTTTTGCATTGCTATTACATTATTTGAAATTGTTGTTATTCCAGGATAATGATGCATCCAATATGTATCAATTTCCGATGGACGTTTTTCTGTATACCATGAGGCTTCAGTTACCGCTATAAATCCATTGTTTTTTAAGTATTTCCGCCATTCAGTTAATCCTTTTTCAAAACCAATATTATAAATTGCACCTTCACTCCAAATAAGATCAAATTCTTCCTTTTGAAAGGGGAGGTTATCCATTGAACCTACAATTCCATTAACTCTATTATTAATGTTTAATTTTTCAGCGTTTTGATTTAAAATATATATAAAATCAGGAAAAAGATCTATTCCTGTAATAATACCTAAAGTGTTTTGGGCGAGAACCATTGTTTGCCCGCCTGTCCCACACCCTATATCTGCAATTTTGGATTTTTGTGTGAGATTATCCACAAAAGTCAATGCCTTAATAGACATTTCAGGGCTTCCAGGCCCTTGCCGATTTAATTTTGAGAAATATTCACTGATTAATCCCATATCAAATTCATCAATCGTTTTTTCATTTTCCATGAATTTACTCCAAAAGTATTATAATAAAAAATATCTTCATTTTTTTATTATGTCAAGTATACTTTTATCAGTTTAGCTATAATTTCGCCTAATGACATATAGAAGAATCTAGTGACTATTCCTGATTCGGTTATCGAAATCGAAAGCAACGCTTTTGACGGATGCAGGAAACTTACCCGAATAATTTTATTTGAGGGCTGTTCGCGCCTCGAAACCATTACCCTTTCAAGAATGACAAAAGCCGGCTACCGGGCTTTTGAAGGTTTTTCCGGGCGGCTTATCTATCGGGATTAAAATTGTCCATCTCTGTCACTCCCTGACAGACATATGTGATATACTAAAAACATGGAAACAGAAAAAAAACCGTCAAGGGCAACCCTGCGAAAAACAGCGCTGCCGCGGATTTACCGGATTGACGCAGAAATCGCCGCCGGGAAATATCCCAACTCGAATGATTTGGCGCAACTGTTTGAGGTCAGTGTTTCTACCATCAGCCGCGATATTGAGTTTATGCGGGAACAGCTCTTTGCCCCGATTGGGTATGATTCCTTCGAGAAAGGCTTTTATTACACTAAAAAAACTTTCCGGCTGCCGGCAAGTTTTACCACTCCCAATGATTTGCTTGCCCTCGGCATGGCGAGAAGCATATTTTCACTGTATCGTGACACTCCCCTGTATGAAGCGTCCAGCCAGCTTCTGAAAGATATCTGTACCCCCATTACTTCTGACGGCAATTCAGACTGGCTTGAGAACCGTATCGTGGTTCCCAAAATCGCCTCCGCCAAAATAAATCCCGACATCTGGAAAATTGTTGTTGCCGGACTTAAGGAAAACCGCATCATCGCTTTTGATTACCGGGGAACCTGGGACGAAGATTATCAGAACAGGCGGGTGCGCCCGTACCAGCTCCTTTTTGATTCGGGCGTGTGGTATTTGCACGGTTTCGCGGAAGAACGAAATGCCAACCGTATGTTTTCCCTTTCCCGAATGAAGGGTGCCCGGCTTACCAAAGACGGCTTTTCTCTTCCGGGGAATTTCAGCTACGCCGATTTGGCCGGGGAAAGCTACTTCGGCGTGTTTGTAGGGCTGGAAAAAATGCGTTTTGCCATTGACTGTTACGGTGAAACGGTGATTTACGCATCCGAACGACAATGGGCGGCGGACCAGAAAATCACCGACATAGAAGGCGGCGTTTCAATCGAATTTACCAGCACCCAATACGACAAAGTACGAAAATGGGTATTGTCCTGCGGCTGCGAGGCCATTCCAAAGAAACCAAAAAAACTGGTTGACGACTGGAAATGGCATATAAGGGAAATGCGGCAGATGGTATAAAATAATTATTTACAACAATTTTTAAGGGGGTCCCAAACGACACAATATTATTTCATCTGGGGTAAAATATTTTGGCCCACCACGTTCAACAGCAACATATCCGCCGAATATCCACCCTTCGACACCGTTGTGGTTGATTTTCAACCATCTGTCAGTTCTTTCATCGATTGTTTCATATTCATCAGTTACTTCAGTTATAGATAAAAAGAAAAGCGGGTCATTTCTATCAGGAGGAACTATTTGAGAGATTACGTTCGTGTTTACAAGCCCTGGTTTATCACGAATATCCAATACAACCCATGCCGATACATATTGGGACAACAGCTTGCGAACAGTCCAGACACGATTGCCTGTGTCAATCATGTTCAGTATTTCCCACCGATTATTAAAATAAGGAATCCATTGACGTGCATAATTGGCATCAAGTTCACCAGAAGGAATCCAGCCATTTACTTCACCAGCATAAACCCATCCGATTATATTATCGGCCGTTTTAATATTTAGCCAGTAACTATATTTTTCTTCGATTGTAACTTCAGCAATTTGAAAAATATCTATTGGAAACATTGGTTCTTCATCGCTCACTACGTTGTTTTTATTTAATGACGGCGAAGAGTAAATTTTAAACGGATAATGTTTGTATCCAGGATAATCAACTGCTCTCACATGTTGAATATGTCTTCTTAATACCAGTTGAACATTTCCATCAACCAGTGTTTCTATAATTGTTCCATTGCCATTTCCATAATTTGCCTGTGAAAAACCCATTAATGTAACATTGCCTAAGATAAGCGAAAACAACAATATTTTTATTATGATCTTCATCTATTTAGTGTATATTTTATTTTTCCTTCTGTCAATTGATTCAAAGGGCTTTTTTTAAAAAGGGCACATAGCGTTCCAGGTAACTGATGCCGAAAGGCGGCGTACATTTACCGTATGCTATGTGCCGTTTTGTTTTATTAAACTAATCTTCCCAGTCTTCAAGTTTACGCATTTCTGCTTCATTTGCCTGATCTGGGTTCATTTTATATGTACCACCTTAATGAGAATATATCTCAATCTCGTTTTCTGAAACGCTCGCAACTTGTTCACAATTATTACCAATTGATGTTCTTACCAAATCACCCGCTTCAATGTCATCAAAAATACCCATAATTAAATACTCCTTTTGCTTTGAAAAAAATATCAGTAGAAAAAACTAAATAAAGCACAATAGCCCGAATCTGTTTTCTCTACATGCCAAACCGCCAACGGCGGCAATTTTGCATAAACATGCGTACCAGTTAATGTCTACCGCCACGCTCCAAAAAACCTAACATCTGTATTAGTACACCAAAAAAACCTTGAGAATATTCGTCTGTTTTACCTCCAAGTTCGTTAGCGGTCTTCCGTATAGCATCATGATCATACTTGATTGCATCCAGAAGAAGCATATCTTCTGAATTAATGTCTTTGTTCTGATCAAAAGCCATAATTTAACCTCCATAATATATTTATTGTACAATATTTCAAGGACTTATGCTAGTATTTTTTACCAAAGCAGAATGGCACATAGCATTTTTGGTTAACGAGCCGCCGAAAGGCGGCGCAGCGCTCCAGTATAAATGCGATATAGAATTCAAAACCCGGGGCACCAGGGGAAAATAATACCGCTCAAAAAAGAGCGTATGCTCTGTTTGCCCATTGAAAGGGCGATGCATTAATCGGAAAGAAGGGAAAGGGGAGTTTCGCGCTTTATTCATTTTATATCAGCGGTATGAAGAAGGTAAATATACAATGGCTTTTATTCACTATAGTGCATAATATGTGGAAATGTACAAAGCCATTGAGCCTTTAATATAGGATATAAAGGCAAAATGCGGGGATAGTATAAGAAAAATACTATCCCTTTGAAAAATCTG
>WRJO01000023.1 GCA_009778545.1 Treponema sp.
TTGGTGATGCGGGCAGATATTTCCAGAAGGTCCTCGGTTTTAAAAGGGTAAACGTTGGCAGTCATGGCGTCTCTGCTGTTTATTGCTCGCAGGGCAAGCACCGAGCCGTACCTGCGGACATCGCCGGCGATGCCGACCGAGCGGACGGGCAGCAGCACGGCGAATGCCTGCCAGATTTCGTCGTACAGGCTGCGCCCTGCGGGACTCTGCCGCCGCTTGAGTTCTTCTATGTAGATGGCGTCCGCTTCGCGCAGGATATCGCACCTTTCCTTTGTTACCTCGCCGAGTATGCGCACAGCAAGCCCCGGACCGGGAAAGGGATGGCGGCTGATAATTTCATCATCAACGCCAAGAAAACGTCCCAGCTTGCGAACTTCGTCTTTATACAGCCTATCCAGGGGCTCTATAACTTTACCCGCTGTACGTTTCGCATCAACCAGCGGGCTGCCAACATTGTGATGGCTCTTGATTACATGTGCTTTGCCGGCTTCCTTGCCGCTTTCGATAATGTCTGGATATATGGTTCCCTGTGCGAGGAAATAATTCTCCGGCAGCCCCAGCCGCGCTACTTCCCGTTCCTGAATCGTGATGAACATATCGCCGATTACTTTGCGCTTTGCCTCAGGTTCGCTTATGCCCTTGAGCGCCGAAAGAAATTCATCTTCACAATGGATAATGTGCAGATGTTTTGCCCCCATTTTTTCCAGATTTGCTTTTACCATTTCCGTCTCATTCTTGCGCATCAGGCCTGTATCCATGTACATTAAATGCACCTGGTCACTGCGCAGAATATTTAAAAGCATTGCTCCGGTAACAGTGGAATCAACACCGCCTGAAATCAGCAGAAGAACCGGATTTTCGCCAACATGGGCAATCAGCGATGAACGCACTTCCTTAACATATTGTTCCATAGTCCACTCCTTATTTTAGCCGTAAATGTGCTCAAGGCCGTGCAGGAGTTCCGCCGCTTTTTCCTTGCAGCTTCCGCATCCTGTGCCGATTTTGGTCGCCTGCTGGAGCTGATCCCAGGTGTGCGCGCCGTTTTGATAGGCGGCCTCAATGTCCTTGTCGGTGATGCCGAGGCAGTTGCAGATAATGGTTCCCTCTTCCTTGAGCAGCCCCGCCCTGCCGGTTTTGGCAAGGTGGTCGTCGATGGCCTCGCGCAGGGCCTTGTCGCCCAGCACGGAACAGTGGATTTTGAACTCGGGCAGGCCGCCGAGGCTTTTTACCAGGTCGTCCGGCTTTATTTTGTATGCGTCCTCGATCTTCATGCCCTTGATCATTTCGGAGAGCATGCTGGTCGAGGCTATCGCGCTGGCGCAGCCGTAGGTTTTCCAGCGTACGTCGGTGATAACGTCATTGTCAATTTTCAGGAGCATCAGCATCTGATCCCCGCAGCGGATGTTGCCCGTCTGCCCCCGTGCGTCGGCGGGAAACGAAGACTCGTCCTCCAGAAGAACGTTCCGAGGGTTGGTAAAATGATCTTTTACGGTATCCGAATATAGCCAGTCAGACATAGTAACTCCTGTTTAATATTTAATGGACGACATCGCCCGCAGCCGGGCAATAATCGGCGGGACCTGCTCGATGATGTAGTCGATGTCCTGCTCGCCGGTACCCCATCCCAGGCTGAAGCGGATTGACCCATGTGCCAGTTCCGGCCCCACCCCAATCGCCATGAGCACGTGGGACGGCTCCAGGCTCCCCGACGCGCAGGCCGATCCGGTGGAGGCTTCGATACCCGCTATGTCCATGGAAAGGAGTATCGCCTCCCCTTCCGCGCCGGGGAACGAAACGTTCAGGGTGTTGGGCAGTACATCTTCCGGTCGGCCGTTGATCTTTATGCCGGGAATCGCTGCGGCAAGGCCCTCGCGCAGGCGGTCACGCAGCGGGGCGATTTCCTTTTGGTAATGCGAAAGCTCGTCCGCAGCAATCGCCGCCGCCCTGCCAAAGCCCAAAATGCCGATGTTGTTGTAGGTTCCCGCCCGCAGGCCTTCTTCCTGGTGGCCGCCTTTGATCAGGGGAAAAATCGGCGAGCCTTTGCGCACATACAGCGCGCCGATTCCTTTTGGCCCGTATATCTTGTGCGCCGAGACGGTAAGGTAATCCACTCCCAGTTCGTCAACGTTAACAGGAATCTTACCGATGGCCTGTACCGCGTCGGTGTGCATCCACGCCCCGGCGGCTTTTGCCAGCGCGGCGATTTCCCTGATGTCCTGTATCGTGCCGATTTCGTTGTTAGCCGTCATTATCGAGACAAAGAGCGTTTTCTCGCTTAACGCGGTTTTAAGCGCGTTGATGTTAACTTTGCCGTATTCGTCAACCGGCAGAAACGTTACCGTAAAGCCAAGGCTCTGCAGGTATTTCGCCGAGTTGAACACGCAGGGGTGCTCAATGGCCGATGTGATTATTTCGCGGCGGCCTATTTTTACCGGGCTGCCGTCCGGGGCGCTGGCCAGCCGCCGCATCGTCTGGAAAACGGTGTTGTTCGATTCGGAGCCGCCCGATGTAAAAAAGACCGTCTGCTTCTCCGCCCCCAGCAGCCCCTCCACCTGCCGCCGGGCCTCTTCCACACGGGCGCGGGCAAGCCGCCCTGAAGTGTGCATACTGGAGGCGTTTCCGAAAATGTCCAAATCTTCGGCTATCGCCGCTTTTACTTCCGGCCTGAGGGGAGTGGTGGCGTTATAATCGGCATAGACCCGCCGCCCGCCAACTTTTGGTCCGGCGGCGGCCTGCGTTGTTTGTTCCGGCATCGCGTTTGTCTTCTGCCTTGAATATATTAAAATTAGTCAAGAATTGCAATTATCCATTTCAGAGTACGAAAACTCTCAAGTTTTACCGGTTTTATTCCGATAATTGTCTGGGGGTTAACCATCAAAAAGCTGTTGTTTATATTCCTGCTGCCGCTGTCTCTTCTGTGCGCCGGAGACAGGGACAAAAAAGCCGATGAGCCTGTCGTCTTCGAGACCGATGTCACATTTCGGGAATTTGCCTGGGGAACCAGCATGGACGACGTTATAAAAATGATGGGAAGGCCCGTTTCGAGGGAGGAAGTGAACGGGCTGACATCGCTGGTTTGGGAAAATGTCGAGGTGAACGGATATACAACCTATATGCTGGCCTATTTCTCAAAATCGGGGCTGCAGGGCGGAACCTACTACTTCCTGACCCGGGATATGGACGACCTTGTGCGCTGCTACCAGGAACAGCAGAATGAGATTCTTGAACGTTACGGCCCCACCAATCTACAGAAAATCCTTCTTGGCCGCTTCGATGCCGATTCGCTTCTGGATCCGGTCACCAAAGAGCTGCGCCCCTATGAAAGCACATGGGACCTTCCCGGCGGCTATATCCACCTCAAAGTAAATGCACGCCAGGGGGATCCGGTTACCCTGTGGTTCTGTTCTCCCGAACTGTCGCGGCAGATCTCCGGCGAAACAAAGCCCGCAACTGCACGCAGATAATTTTTCACTTCCAGCAAAGACCTTACCGTAATGACAAACCTCATCGATATAGGCGCTAACCTGATGAATCCGGCGTTTGACGGCGACCGGGAGACGGTTCTTGAAAGGGCCGCAGCAGCAGGTGTGCGGACGATTATTGTAACGGGCAGCAGCATCGCAAGCAGCGGCGAGGCGATTGCCTTTGCCCGCTCCCGCTCCGGCTGCAGGGCGACCGCCGGCGTTCATCCCCACAACGCCAAAGAATGGGACGCGGCGATGCTGGCCCGGTTGCAGGAACTTTCGCTGTCCGACGGGGCAATCGAAGCGGTAGCAGCTATCGGCGAATGCGGCCTTGACTACAACCGCAACTTCTCCCCGCCGGACGCCCAGCGGCTGTGCTTTGAGGATCAGCTGGCCCTCGCCGCGCGGCTGGGAAAGCCGGTGTTCCTCCACAACCGCGACGCTTCCGATGATTTTTTCCGCATACTCAAGCAGTACCGCAGCGAACTGCCCGGCGCGGTGGTGCATTGCTTTACCGGCGGCGAGTCGGAACTGGAAGCCTGCCTTGCCCTGGACTGCTACATCGGGATCACCGGCTGGGTCTGCGACGAACGGCGGGGCGGCCACCTTCTCCCCCTGCTGCCCAAAATTCCCGCAGATCGCCTGCTTCTGGAAACCGACGCGCCCTACCTCCTGCCCCGCAGCCTGCCGCGCGCGCAGCGGGGAAAAAGCGGCCGCAACGAGCCGTGTTTCCTTCCCCACATCGCCGCCTTTGCCGCCGCCGCGCTGGGAAAAACGCCCGATCAGCTCGCCGAGGAGACAAGCGCCAATGCCGTCCGGCTTTTTGGGATCAGTCCCGCCCTTGTACATCATCCCGAAATATCCTATAATTCCTGACAATAACCATGGACAACTTGAACTACGAAATTAAGGAACTCATAATATCCGCTCTGGAGCTTGAGGATATCAAGCCGGAAAATATCGTTGATTCAGAGCCGCTGTTCGGAGAAGGCCTGGGCCTCGATTCCATAGACGCCCTGGAGCTTGGAGTGGCGCTTAAAAAGAAGTTCGGCGTCAAATTTTCGGCGGAAAACGCGGATAACAAAAAACATTTTGCCTCAGTAGATGCCCTGGCGGCGTATATCAAAAGCTGTACAGGAGAATCCGCATGACCAGGGAAGAGATTTTCGGGAAACTGCAGGAAATTCTTACCGTGGAATTTGAACTGGGGAAAGAGGCTGTAACGCCCGAAGCCCGGCTCTATGAAGAACTGGAACTGGATTCCATTGACGCGGTGGATCTTCTGGTAAAAATGAAAGAATTTATTCCCGGAAAAATCGATCCCGAATCGTTTAAAAAAGCCGTTACCGTTCAGGATGTCGTCGATATATTGTATCCCCTGGTTCAGAAACCCTGATGCGCCCCGGAATGAGGGGCATAACAAAAGTTCTCATCGGCATCGTAGCGGCGCTGTATCCGGCCCTTATTTTTTATTTTCTCGTTATCCGAAAAACCGGCGTTCGGGTACTTTCACTTTTCGTCATGGCTTTTGCCTTTCTTGCCTTTATTACGGTAACTTCGCGGAAAAAGAAGGCAAAAGGGATTTCCTTTGTCTGGAATTCCCTGCTGCTCTTTACCCTTGGGGCCCTGTGCCTTATCGTCAATTCCGCATTCTTTCTGAAATTCTATCCCCTGTTAATGAACATCATGCTGCTGGCCGCTTTTGGCTTTACCCTCTTTTCTCCTCCCGTTATGATCTTCCGTTTCGCAACCATGCAGGACAAATCCATTCGGGGATCTCTGGGCGAAAAAAAAATCGAATCGTACTGCCGCAAAGTTACCATTGTATGGTGCTGTTTCTTTATCTTTAACGGAAGTGCGGCGACGTACACCATCCTTTCCGGCTCCGACATTCTGTGGTCTGTTTATAACGGCGGTATTTCCTATATACTGATAGGGATCCTCTTTGCGGGGGAATTTATTGTAAGGAAGATGGTGCAGAAAAAGATGCCCAAAGCCGTTCCGCTGTCGAAAATCAAAAATAATTCCAGGCCCCTTTCCGATTGTGTATGTTATGAAGGCTCGTGGGGCGAAGGGAATCACAAGACATGGGGGGATTTTCTTGCGGAAACGGCGGAGATGCGCCGCAGAATAGACGCGGCAGGCGGCGAAAAGTGGCTGCTCCACTGCGAGGACTGCTGGTACTTTCTCATCGCCCTTGCCGCCCTGCTCCAGTGCAAAAAAGAGATCCTCCTGAGCGCCAACGCAAGCCCCGCATATACCGCCGAAATTCGGAGCGCGGAAAGCGGAGAATGCATACCGTTCCTTACCGATCGGGTTTTTCCCGAAGGGGCAATGCCGGAAAATACCTTTAACATTCCGGCGCTTCTGCAACAGGCCGCGAAAAACGGCACACCGGAGGAAGGGCCGGCAATTAACGCCGATGAAACATCGATCATCATGTATACATCGGGGAGTACCGGTAAACCAAAAGCCGTCCGGCAGCGGCTGACGGAATTTGAAAACGACAACCGCTTCGTGCTTTCCGTATGGGGAGAGGAATTCCTCAAACGCAAACTCTGTTCCACGGTAAGCCAGCACCACATCTACGGCATTTTATTTTCGATACTCCTTCCCTTTACCGCAGGGGTTCCTTTCAGAAGAACGCGGATTGAATTTCCCGAAGAACTGGAAAAACTTACCGATACGGAGTACATGATCATTACGGTGCCGGCCTTTCTGAAACGCGCCGTGGAAACAGAACGCGCCTGCGGGCTTAACCTTGTATCGCCGTGGATTTTTACCTCCGGCGGAATCCTTGACAGGGAAACCGCCTCAAAAACCGCCGAAGTGATCGGCTTTTGGCCGGTTGAAGTGTACGGCAGCACGGAAACATCGGGCATTGCGTGGCGGCAGTCCAAAAGCGGCCCGGAATGGACGGCCTTTGACAACGCGGAAATCAGCCGGAACCGGGACGGCTGCCTTGTTATACGATCGCCCTACATCAAGGATCCGGCAGGCTTTGAAACGGCGGACCTTGCGGAGATACTGGAAGACGGACGGTTTTTGCTGAAGGGGAGAATCGATTCTGTGGTTAAAATCGAAGAGAAGCGCATATCGCTTCCCGAAATTGAAAACCGCATTGCGGATTCCGGCCTTGTATCCGACGTGTGCGTCATATCACTGGAAGACAAGCGCCAGTACCTTGCCGCCGCGATGGTTCTGAACGACCGGGGAACAGAAAAATTTTCCGGACTTGAGAAATACGAAATAAACGCTTTCTGGCGGGAATACCTACGGCAATATTTTGAAAATATCGTTATCCCGAAAAAATGGCGATACGAAAAATCCCTGCCGGCAGATGCCCAGGGCAAGAAAAAGAAAGAATCAATCGAGTTTCTTTTTTCCGCTGAAAGAGGAGAAGCGGAAATCTCCGGATTTGACAATCTGGATGATGAAAAATTAATTGACAAAAATGAAAATTCCGTAACGGTGGCATTTTCCATCCCCGGTTCCAGCCCATATTTTGACGGCCATTTTCCCGAATTTCCCATCCTGCCGGCGGTGGCCCAGACAGAACTGATAGTCCGCTTTGCCTCGCGGCATTTTGGAACCGGCGTAGGGCTGTCGGAAATACGGCGAATGAAATTTTCAAACCTTATCCGGCCATCTGCCCCTCTTCTGCTCAGCATTGAAAAAAAAGAAGCGCTCATTTCTTTCAAAATCAGTTCTCCCGACGGCGGAATTTTGTATTCATCGGGCGTATTGGCAGTTTCGGGGGTGTAATGAAGCAGGGTTTCCTTATCCCCGTTTACCGGCACGTCATCACCGCATGCCCTTTGGCGGAACGCCTTGCCGCTTCTGGCCTGCCGGTAATCATTGTCGACGACGGCAACGATGCGGAAGGCCGCGCCGCCCTTGCCGAATGCGCCGCCCGAACGCCGGGAGCCGCCCTGGTGCGCCTGGAAAAAAACACCGGTAAAGGCGGCGCCGTTATTCAGGGGATAAAAAAAGCGGCGGAACTGGGGCTGACCCACGTACTTCAGATAGACGCCGACGGCCAGCATGACGACGGAAATGCGGCCTTTTTTCTGGAAGAGTCCGCAAGATGCCCGAATAATGTTATTTGCGGTTTTCCCGAATTTGACAAAACGGCGCCCCGGAGCAGGGTTAACGGGCGGAAAATTTCCAACTTTTGGGCTGCCGTAACAACCCTTTCGCCGGAGTTGAAAGACGTTCTGTGCGGGTTCAGGGTATACCCCGTTGATGCAGTGCTGCGTATTTGCAGCCGTTCCCTGATGGATAGGCGCATGGGCTTTGATTCGGAAATACTGGTCAGACTCTACTGGAACAAGGTGTACCCGGTGTATCACCCGATAAAGGTGCGTTATCCTCCGGACGGCATCTCCAACTTCCGCATGGTAAGGGACAACATCCGCATGAGCTGGACATTCTGCCGCCTCTCCGCCGGTATGCTGATTCGACTGCCGCTGCTCGTCGTCCGAAAAATACAACGCGGAAAAGCGCGGCCATGAAAAATAATGAAGAAGCCCCGCTGCACTGGTCGAAGCACAGGGAACAGACCGCTGGATATTGGCATGTAAAGTTTTTGCTCATTCTGTTCAGGCTCCTTCCGGTAATTGTCCTGCGTATCCTGGCGTTTCCCATAGGTTTTTTTTATTTTCTTTTTTCAAAAAAAGGCCGAAACGAATCGAGGCGTTTTCTGCACAAAGCCGCCCCGCTGGCTGACAATCGTATAACCGCGAAAAAATGCCTGTCCCCGTTTGGCCCCCTTCGGCATATCGTCTCTTTTTCTCTTGCCCTTGTCGAAAAACTGGAAACATGGGGCGGCAAGTTTCCCTTTAAGGCGGTTCATTTTCAGGACGACGACATTGGAGAACTTGTCCGGGATATGGAAAACGGGACGGGGACTTTTGTGATCACCTCTCATCTGGGGAACATAGAACTGCTGCGGGGGCTTGCGGGCCACAAAAAGACCGGCGTGTCGCGTAACGTTCCGGTTACCGCCGTTATCGACATGCAGGTGAGCCAGCAATTTACCCGCATGCTCAAGGAGCTTAACCCGCAGTCGGGTCTGGACATTATCGGCGCACAGGACATTGGCGCCCATACCGCCGTCCTGCTGGAAGAAAAACTCGCCGCCGGAGAAATGGTAACGATTGCCGGTGACAGGACTTCCGCCGGCGGAGCGGGAAAAAACCTGCTCATTCCCTTTCTGGGAGAAAGCGCGCCATTTTCACCCGGCGCTTTTTATCTGGCCGTTATGCTGAAAGCGCCGGTGTATTGCATCTTCGCCCTGCGCAGAAAGGATCTGTCCCTGCTGCCGCAATACGATATGTACGTGCATAAGAGCCGGTTTTCCCCGGATTGCACGCGCAAAGAACGGTATGCGCGGAGTTCCGAACTGGCGCAATCCTTTGCGGCGCTGCTGGAAGGCTACTGTAAAAAACACCCCTTCCAATGGTATAATTTTTATGATTTCTGGGCAAAAGAGGTATGATGGTGGAATCGCGGGAAAACAACGGGCCGTATAATATCTGGGCGGAAGCGGAAATATCAGTTGAGTTTTTCGATTGCGATCCCATGCAGGTTGTATGGCACGGGAACTACTTCAACTATTTTGAGATTGGACGGCGGGCGCTTCTGGAAAAAATCGATTACGGCTACATGGACATGAAAGAATCGGGCTATGCTTTTCCGATAATAGAAGTTTCCGCAAAATACCCCGGTTCACTCAAGTTCAGGGATCGCGCGCAGGTAAAGGCCGTCCTTCTGGAATACGAAAACCGCCTGAGGATTCAATACGAGATTCGCAATGCCGAAACCGGAGTTCTTACCACCAAAGGAATCAGCACGCAAATGGCCTACGACATTAAGGCCAGGGATTCCTGCTTTGTCAGCCCCCAAATTCTGATCGACAAAGTTGAAGCCCTCATCGGGAAACAACCGTGAAGCGGGCTGCTGCCGTTTTCAGCCTGTTCCTCTTAACAGCCGCATTAACAATAAACGCTCTTTGGGCGCAGAGTCCGCAGGAGGATGTTTTCCGTTATCCGCTGGGACCGCAAACCATGGATGCGTTCAGAACGGCCTGTTCGCGTCTTGCCGAACATCCGTTTGTACAAGGAAATTTTGAGCAGGAAAAAACCCTGAGCCGTCTTGACCGTTCCCTGAAATCTTCCGGTTTTTTTTTAATAGCGGCGGATATGGGCATGGTGTGGGACACCGTCCGGCCGTTTCCCTCCACCCTGACGCTGGGAAAAGATTACCTTATACAGACCAGGCCTTCGGGACAAAAAACCGTGATAAGCGCGCAGGGGAACGAAACATTTGTCCGCATGGCGGACGTTATCGGCGCGGTGTTCTCCGGCAACAGCCAGGGGCTTCTTGAAAATTTTGATGTGTACTATAACGGCGCCGGCGCAGCCTGGGAACTGGGGCTTTCTCCCCGCGACGGGGCCATAGGTTCTTTTATGGAACGGATCATTATGAAGGGCGATACGGCTATCAGATCGATTCGCATATACGAACAGGGCGGCGATACCATCACGTACATTTTTTCAAACCACAGTTATCCGGCGGAACTGAGTGCCCATGAAAAGAACCTTTTTTCCCTTCCCTGAAACAAAAAATCCCTGGAAGCCCCGGCTGTGGATTTTTGTCCATCTTGCCGTCCCCCTGGTTTTGCTGCTCTCCGTTGCTGCAAGGGGGCCGGTACGGATAAACACCATGTTATTCGACATGCTTCCCCGTCCCGCCGGGGCCAGGGCGGTATTGGAAGCGGACAGGATCCTCGGTGAAAGAAACGGCAGGGAGATGGTCATTCTTGCAGCGGCGCCGGATTTTGAGCGGGCAAAAAAAGGCGCGGCCCTGCTGTATGCGGAATGTGAACATTCCCCGTCTTATGAACAAAGCTCCCTGTATTTTGATTCTTCGGTGATGGCGGAATTCAGCCAATACCTGTACGATTACCGTTTTGTCATCGCCGGCAAAGAAACGCTGGCCCTGCTGGAAAGCGGCAGGGCGGGAGAAATAGCGGAGGACGCGCTTGTTTCCGCATTCGGCGCGGTGAATTTTTTCCCCCTGAGCCGCATTGAGCACGATCCCTTTCTTCTTGCGGGCCGGCGGATGGGAGATTTTCTCGCGTCTTCCCTGCTTGCCGGCGGGAACCTGAGCCTAAGGGAAGACGTTCTTGCCGCCGAAAGGGACGGAACCTGGTATGTGCCGCTCCGCATGACCCTTGCCCCGCAGGCGGTTTCCGTGGGCGGCGGCCAGAACGCCTTGGCAAAAGTGTACGCCGCAGCGGCAGCTCTGAAAGAATCCGAACCGGGCCTGGAATTTTATTTTTCAGGCGTCCCCTTCCACAGTTACGAAAGTTCTTCGGGAGCGCAGAAGGAAATTTCGTTAATCAGCACCGTCACGCTGATAATAATCCTTGTCCTCTTTTTGTTTGTCTTCCGCTCTCCCCTGCCGGTTGTTTTTTCCGTTCTGGCGGCGGGGATCTCGCTGGGTCTTGCAACGGCTGCGGCGCTCCTTGTTTTCAGGGAGATTCACATCATCACCTTTGTCTTTGGAACAACCCTCATCGGAACCTGCGTGGATTACTCGGTTCATTTTTTTGTGCACTGGAAAGGGAATCCCGCACTATTGAATGGACAGCATATCCGCTCGCATATAGCAAAAAGCATTTTGATGTGCGTTACCTCTACGGAAATATGTTTTTTTGTTTTTTTGCTCGCCCCGTTTCCCATTCTGAAACAATTCGCCGTTTTTTCCATGGCGGGGCTTCTCAGTTCTTTCCTCACCTCTTTCTGCATTTACCCGCGCCTGAAAGCGCCGAAAGGGGGGAAAAGAAGTATTCGGCTTTTTAATGAACCATTGTTTCTCCGGTTAAAAAAAATCTCCCTGCCGCGACCGGCGCGGATCGCCATTGTCGCGGGCCTGGCCGCTGCCGCCCTGGCGCTTCTCGGCATTAACGCTTCATCCGTTAAAATCGAAAACGACCTTTCTTCCCTGTACACCATGTCCGCAACCCTGTTTGAATCGGAGAAGCGTGCTGCCCAGGTTCTGGATTACGGTTCGCCCGGCTGGTACTTTATTGTCGCCGGTTCCAGCCCCGAAGAAACGCTGGTAAACGAGGAGGTTCTCGCGGCGCGGCTGGAAGAAGAAATAGCGCGGGGAAATTTACGCTCCTTTATGGGAACGACGGTTTTTGTCCCTTCGATAAAACGCCAGGAGCAAACATACCAGGCCATGAAAGCGCTGCTCCCTCTGGCTGCGGCGCAGTTTGAATATCTCGGCTTTCCTCCGGAATATGTCAACGATTTTTACGATGAATTTTCCGCCGCGGAAAAATACTGCCGGATACCGGACGCGCCTTCCCGGGCCGGTATTTCAAACGTGTGGATCGGCGAAACAGGGGAACGCGGACAACAGTCCGGTTTTTATTCCTGCGTCCTGCCCCTGCACCCTGCCGCAGACGAAGCGGTTTTCCGGTCCATTGCCGCCGACCTGGACTTTGTGCATTTTGTCAACAAGGCAAAAGACATAGGCCGCGACCTTGACACCCTTACGGCGACGATGCTGCTGCTCTTCCTTGCCGCATACCTTGTACTGTCCGTCTTTATCTCTTTTATGTATCCCCGGCGGGACAGCCTGAAAATCTGCGCGGCCCCCCTATTTCTGGCGCTGATAACCGTGTCCGTTTTGGCGGCCGGCAACATCAGGCTGGGCTTTTTTTCCGCAGCGGCCCTTATTCTGGTTTTCGGCCTGGGGCTGGACTACATCTTTTTCATGGCCGAAAAAAACCACGGCGGAGAAAGAAGCCTTACCCGCCTTGCAGTGACCGTTTCTTTTTTTACCACCCTGCTTTCTTTCGGCGCTCTGGCGCTGAGCAGTTTTACGCCCGTCCGCATATTCGGCCTTACCGTATCCGCCGGACTGAGCGCGGCTTTTGTCTTCGCAATGCTTTTGCAGAAAGTTGAAGGAAAAAGCCGCTAAACTGCGGGTGACAATACAGTATCGCATAGATGGGTATAATCTGAGAGTTTGCTGAATACCTCCTTAAATAGTTGTCGCCTAATATTTAATGGTGTATATTATGAATAACACGACTATACCACGACAAATTATATTAAGGAAAATTTCATGAAAAACTCACGAGCCTTATTCGCCATTATCTGCCTTGCGGCGGCAATTGGAATTCTTACGGCGGCCTGCGATGACGGAAACGACGGAGACAAAAACGGCGATCCCCCTTTAACGGGAAGCATAAGCATCATGGTCGGCGGCGAGGCTGTTGCTTCTTCGCTGGTAAACCAGGAACTTACCGCCCACTATGACGGTACCGAGACAATCACCGCCTACCAATGGAAAAGGGGCGGCAGCAACGTCGGCGCCAATTCCGGCAAATTCACCCCGGAACAGGCGGGAAGCTATACCGTCACCGTAAGCGCCGAAGGCTTTAAAGACAAAACCAGCGCCGCCGTTAATGTTACCCTTACACCCCCGGGCAACGGCACCGAGGCCAGCCCCTACCAGCTTGCACACAATATGTGGGCTAGCGGCGAAATCAGCAACAAAGACGGCGAAGTCTGGTATTCGTTCCCCGTTACCGAAGGGACAAGGTATCGGATTTGGTGGAACGACAAGAAACAGGGCGACGGAACCAAGACAGGGGATATCGCCGTTGCCGCAAAGTATAAAACCATCAATTATTTTACTTTCGGCAGTTCCGGTTCCAGCACCACGGTAGACAACGGTTGGAATTCTGCACAGCTTATAACCGGGTTGGAAGATGATACGATCTTGCTCAGGGTGGTGCCGTATGACCGCAGTGAAAACAACACCGGAACCTACAGCATAGTGTACAGTACCGGGTACTACAGGCCGGGCCTTGCCATCCCGCTAACCGGCAATATTTGGGCCGATGGCGAAATCACCGGTACTACCCCGGACTATGAACACTGGTATTCGTTCGACGTTACCGAAGGGGAAACCTACCATGTCTGGTGGAACAAGCGCGGCGCCAGTTACGATGGCGACGGCACAAAAACGGGAAACATAGCCGTTATGGCGTATAACCAGAACGGATCAACCATTTTTGGCAATTATGGCTCATCTTATGACACGGTTGATAGAGCCTGGAATGCCCCGCAGACGATTACTGCCACTGCAAACGGCGCCGTATATCTCAGGGTAATAGCATCCGGCCGCAGCAGCAGCAGCATGGGAACCTACGGCATTGTGTACACGACCGGCCCTGTAAGACCAAGCATAGAGCCGTTTGTCGCTCCCTCCGTCGCCCAGGCGCTTACCGCCAATGTTTGGGCTGACGGTGAAATAATCGATGAAACCGGCGAAGACTGGTATTCGTTCCCCGTTACCGCCGGAACAACGTACCGGGTTTGGTGGAATGACAGCAAACAGGGCAACAGCTACAAAAACGGGGACGTCGCCGTTTCCGCATGGCACCAAAACGGAACCACGCTTTTTGGCGGAATGAACAATATTGTTGACAGCGGCTGGACTACCGCACAATCGTTCACCGCCGCATCAAACGGTACCGTCTACATCAGGGTGATACCGCTAAACCGGGACAATGCGGGCGCCGGCACCTACGGCGTTTCGTACAGCGCCGGCACTGTACGGCCGTGGCCGGTATATACCACGCTTGTCGCTGATGAATGGAAAGACGGTGAGGTAACCGAAACATCCAGCCAGGAGTGGTTTTCATTCCCTGTTACCGCCGGAAAAACATACAGGATTTGGTGGAATGAAAAAGGCGCCAGCGCCGGTGACAGCACAAAAACAGGCGATGTTAGCGGCACCGCATGGTTTGGAGACGGAACGATCATTTTCGACGGCATTCAAACCGGCTGGCGTAATCCGCAAATATATATTCCCGATTTAAACGGCACTGTCTATCTCAGATTTACAACACCCTACCAAAGCAGTTCATATTATGGTACTTATGCCGTTGCATATAATGTCAATAGCCGTCCCAGGCCGGGCGTTATGAGCGATTCGCTTACCGCCGGTGTATGGTCTGACAGTGTAGTTCTTGCATACAATGATAACTGGTATTCATTCGAGGCTACCGCCGGAACAGAGTATCGTATTTGGTGGAATAACAGAAATGAAGGAGACGGAACCAAATATGGGGAGATTGTTGTTTCAGCGTGGGATGACAATGGCCTGCTATTCGGCGGCACTGACTCCGCAGAACGCAATGGATGGGTTATTCCCCAGATATTTACCGCCGCATCGACTTGTACGATCGATATCAGGGTGAGGCCGTATTACAATAACGCTCACACAAATAATGATTACGCCATTGCGTATGACACCGGAAAAATAAGACCGGAAACCATCGTCGATCCGCTAACCGACGGCAAGTGGGTCAATGGCAGCTTCAGCCGCCAGGGGGAAGACAAATGGTATTCATTAGACGTTATCGCAGGGACAGAATATAACATCTGGTTCAATGGAAGGGGCGCTTCAAATAACGGTGACGGCTCCAAGACAGGAGACATCGTTATTTATATATGGCGTGATGATGGAACGATTGTTTTCGAAGAGAACGGTTATGGTAACAACTGGAATGTTCCATTGAAATATACCGCCGAATCAACCGAAACGATGTATATCATAGCAAAGCCATTCTGGAATTATGGCACCTACGGTATGGCAGTCTCCACCGAAACAGAAAGACCGCCGCTCTGACAGACAATGCTTTTTAGGGGCAGGGAAGCCAGGGCAGCTTCATCTGCCCCGCCTGCCGGAGAAAACCAGCGAATCTCCGGCTGTTCCGCTTCCGCCCCTTCAACGGCAGTTGCCAGTATATAGCGCTCCCCCATGCCGCATAGCTCGTAAAGGCTGAATGTGAGCGGGGCGGAACCGGCGGCGTTACAGGCAAAATCCCCATTGTCAATAAACGACGGAACGGCGGCCATGTCAAATACCGACATTCCCCGGAGTTTGAGATAGCACTCCTTCAGTGTCCATATCCTGAAAAACCGCCGCCCTTCGTCAGGCTCGTCCGGAGGCAGGCCCCGGCGGAAAATGTAATCCCTTTCGGCGGCGGAAAAAAAATTTTCCGCTATGCCCCCTGCCCTCGCGCGGGGCCGTACCAGTTCGACATCGCAGCCGGTGCGGAGTCCCGCGCCCTTCACCAGAGAAACGGCGGCCAGCGAGCCTGAATGGGATATGCTAAAGTCCACATCGCCCCCTGGAAAAAAGGGCCGCCCCTGTCCGTCTCTGGCCAGGGTATCGGCGGCAATGGGCCTGTCCGCCAGCAGGGACACCATGCGCCTCGCTTCGTCGCTTAACCGCTTTTGGCGTTCTTTTCCGCCGCGCCCGCTATCGGGGCCGTTGTTTGACAGAATCGACAAACCTATGTAATATGACATATCATTAATTCCGGCAGGGTTTCTTGGGCTGTAAAAAAACGATCATGATTTTTTCACTTTGTTTTTTCTCCTGCGCCTCGGGAGCCTCCGTCAGAGATAACCGGCCGTTTGCCTACCTGACCGACAGCTCAAGGTTTATGCTGCTGCCCTCCGAAGACATCGAAAATTCCATGGACATGGCCCAGCAAATCTCCGCTCATTTTGCGGGCGGGGATTATTTCCTCAATGCGTATGTACAGGCGGACGAAACGGGGATGGGCATAACCCTTTTGAACGAACTCGGAGCGAACATGGGAGAGCTTTCCTACCGGAACGGGGCTGTGTCTCTCACGTCTGCGGTGTTCCCCAAATCCCTGAGACCCGAATATATTATAGCCGATTTTCAGCTCTGTTTCTACAGCGCCTCCCGGCTCCGCAGCGCGCTGGAAGACTGCGGACTTTTATTTGAACACACGGAAACGGGTCGGCGGATTCTGCAGGGGGAAACCGTTATTATAGAAATTGAAAAAAAACCGGGGGCGGTCATGCTAACCAACCATCTGCGGGGGTACGCCTATACCCTGGAAGGTGATTTTGAGTGAAAAAGAGCGTCTACCTTTCGGCCCCGGGACTGATATGCTGCGCGGGGCATAACGCACAGGAATTATACGAATCATGCTTAAACGGCTGGCAGGGCGGGATGGTTCTGCGCGAACTGCCCGGCGTTGCAGCGAAATTTCCCACCGGCCGCATATCCGGCGAACTGCCTGAACCGGCGTCTCCTACGGAGCCGTTGGCATATGCCGGGGGAACCAGAATAATCCGCATCATCGACGCCGCCCTGGAACAGATACGGCCGGCTGTCGAACAGGCCCTTTCCGCTTATGGCCCCGATAAAATCGGGGTATGCCTCGGCACTTGCGACAATGGTTCCGAAGCTTCGCTGTTGGCGCACGAGGCTTTTCTCGCCCAGGGCGCTTTCCCCGGCGATTACCGCCTCCGTTATCAGAGCGCGTCGTATCCGGCGGAATATGCCGCAGACAAGTTCGGCGTTTCCGGCCCGGTTTTTACCGTCGCCACCGCCTGCGCTTCCGGGGCAAGCGCGATCATCCGGGGGGCGCAGATGATCCGGGCCGGGCTGTGCGGCGCGGTTATCGCCGGCGGCGCGGACGTAGTCTCGCAAACGGTGCTGGCGGGCTTTCATTCCCTGGAAGCCCTGTCCGACGAGTTAAGCAATCCTTTCAGCAAAAATCGCAAGGGAATCAACCTGGGCGAAGGGGCGGCGTTTTTTCTGCTTGAATCGCTTGATCCGGCCGGACATTCCGCCGTCGAACTTTTGGGCGCGGGAGAAAGCGCCGACGCATATCACATAACCGCCCCGGGAACGGACGGCGCGGGGCCGGCAAAGGCAATGCAGGCCGCGCTGCTTGACGCGGGACTGCGGCCCGAACAAATCGGATATGTCAACCTTCACGGCACCGGCACGGCGCTCAACGACAAAGCCGAGTCGCTGGCCATGGAAACGGTATTCGGCGCGGACATTCCCCCGGCAAGTTCAACCAAACCAATCACCGGCCATACCCTGGGCGCGGCGGGAGCATTGGAAGCGGCAATTTGCCGGATGGCGTTAACCGAAAAAAAAGGCCTGCCCGTACACTGCTGGGACGGCGTCAGGGACGGGGAAATTTCCCTTCTTCCCTGCGGACCAAACCGGCAGGCTCCCTCGATAGTCATGAGCAACAGCTTTGCTTTTGGCGGCTGCAATGTCAGCCTGATTCTGGGAAGGCGGCAATGATCGAAACGGAAGTGCAAACCCTCATACCGCACAGGGGGAAAATGCTGCTCCTCAGCAGAATCATCAATTATGATATTGAACAGGGGATTCGCTGCGAATATGATATTACCAGGGAATGTCTCTTTTACGATTCGGCGATCGGGGGCGTGCCTGCCTGGGCGGGTTTTGAATTCATGGCGCAGGCGATTTCCGTTCTGGCGGGACTGCGGAGCCGGACACGGGGCGAAAAACCCAAAATCGGGTTTATCCTGAGCATTCCGTCCATGCGGATTGCAGTTCCCGTTTTCGCCGAGGGTACGACGGCGGACATACGGTTGAAGGAGTGCGACTGCACCGATATGATCTATACTTTTGAAGGGGAAATTTTTCTTGGGGAAACAAAGGCGATGGAAGGAAGGCTGATGGTTATGGAAATCAGCGACGAACGGTTCAGAAGCATGATCAAGGAGTTGGGATAATTGAATAACGGAAAGAAAGTTCTTGTTACCGGCGCCGGAAAGGGTATCGGGCGGGCCATTGCCCTGGCCGCATCCGAAGCGGGATATCAAATAACGGCGCATTATAACCGGGGAAAAGCAGAAGCCGAATCGCTGCAAAAAGAAATTCTCCAAAAGGGCGGCAGCGCGGAGCTGATTCAATTTGACGTGAGTAACCGCGAAGAATGCCGCGTAAAACTGGAAAAATGGTCGGAAGAATATGGCGCATTTTGGGGTGTTATCTGCAATGCGGGGGTCAGCGCCGACGATTCTTTTCCCGGGATGAGTCCGGAAGCCTGGGACCTGGTCCTCCGCACCGATCTTGACAGTTTCTACAACGTGCTGCACCCGCTCATAATGCCCATCTGCCGGAAAAAGCAGGGACGGATCATCACCATTTCGTCGGTGTCGGGGATCATGGGAAACCGGGGGCAGGTAAATTACAGCGCCGCCAAGGCGGGCATCATCGGGGCGAGCAAAGCCCTGGCGGTGGAACTTGCCAGCCGTTCCATCACGGTTAACTGCATCGCCCCAGGGATTATTGAGACGGCGATGATAGCGGACATACAGATCGACAAGGCGCTTCCGTCAATACCCATGGGCCGGACGGGCAAGCCCGAAGAAGTGGCGGCTCTGGCGGTATTTCTGCTGTCCGAATCGGCTTCCTACATCACCCGGCAGGTAATATCAGTTAACGGAGGCATGGCGTAATGACAAAAAGGCGGGTGGTCATCACGGGCGGCTCGGTAGTCAGCGCCCTGGGAAACGAATGGCCGGACATACTTGCGGCCCTGCGCGGCGGAAAAAACCGCGTCTGTTACATGAAGGACTGGGAACGGTTCACCCGCATGAATACCATGCTCGCCGCCCCGGTGAATTTTACCATGCCCGATTATCCCCGGAAAAAAATTCGCGGCCTCGGCAGGGTCGCCCAGCTTGCGCTGGTTTCCGCCGACAGGGCCTTTGCCGATGCGGGCCTTGACGGCGATGATCCCGAACTGAAAAACGGGCGAATGGGCGTCGCCTACGGTTCTTCGATGGGCAGCATCGAGCCGCTTCTTGATTTCTACAGCATGCTCATTCTGGATGACGTAAGCAAGATAACCTCCACAACCTACATCAAGGCCATGCCCCAGACCTGCGCGGCGAACATCGGCGTGTTCTTCGGCCTTACCGGAAGGATTATTACAACCAACACGGCCTGCACCTCAAGCAGCCAGGCCATCGGTTTTGCCTACGAGACCATAGCGAGGGGCGTTCAGGATATAATGCTGGCCGGAGGCGCCGAGGAGATGAGTCCGGCGAATGCCGCGGTCTTTGACACCCTCTTTGCCGCAAGCTGCAAAAACGATACGCCGGGCAGGACTCCGGCGGCGTACGATAAAAACCGCGACGGACTCGTTGTCGGCGAAGGAGCGGGAACCCTGGTTCTGGAAGAATACGAACACGCGAAAAAGCGGGGGGCGCGGATCATTGCCGAAATTGCCGGTTTTGGAACCAATACCGACGGCAACCACATCACCCAGCCGAACCGTAGTACCATGGGCATCGCCATGCAGCTTGCCCTGGACGACTCGGGGCTGGATCCCGCTTCCATCGGCTATGTGAACACCCACGGAACCGCCACCGATACGGGCGACATAGCGGAAAGCTGGGCAACCGCGGATATTTTCCGGCGGCCGGTTCCGGCAAGCACCCTGAAAAACTATATCGGCCACACGCTGGGCGCCTGCGGGGTTATCGAAGCGTGGATCGCCATAAAAATGATGCAGGAAAAATGGTTCTGCCCCAACCTGAATCTGGAAGAACTTGATCCCCGCTGCGGGCCGCTTGATTACATCACTGGAAGCGGGCGCGAGATCGACACCGAGTACATCATGTCCAACAACTTTGCCTTTGGCGGAGTCAATTCTTCGCTTATTTTCAGGAACATGCAGTGAAGCTGCATCTGATCTACCCGCGCTGGAACAAGCTGCCGGGACAGACCACCTTCAATCTGCCTCCCCACGGGCCGGTGGTATTCGCCGCCGCCCTGCCCGCTGACATTGAAATTGCCTTTACCGACGAGAATGTCCAAACCATCGACTTTGACGAAGACTGCGATCTGGTGGCGATTTCCATGATGCTCAGTACGCAGGTAAAACGGGGATGGGCCATCGCCGATGAATACCGCCGGCGGGGCAAGCAGGTTATTTTCGGGGGCATTGCCGCAATGCTGCACGCCGAAGAAACCATCGAACATGCGGATTCGGTGTTTCTCGGCGAAGCCGAAACCCGCGCGGAACAAATCATCGCCGACTGGAGCGAAGGCCGCCTGCAGCAGGTCTACAACTTTATCCCCCAGCCGGCGCCGGCCGAGACGGTCGGCCCTGCACGGCGGGATCTGTACCAGCGGGAATTGTACAACCACAAGGGCGTGCAGATGGTTGACCTTTTCCATGCGTCGCGGGGCTGCCGTTTCAGCTGTTACCCCTGCGCGGTTTCCTACCTGGGCGGCCGTTCCTTTCGTCCCCGCCCCATGGACAGGGTTATTGAAGAACTGGCGGGCATAGAAAACAACCGGCTTTTCATTGTGGACAATTCGCTGGCCCAGGACAAACAATGGGAAATGGAACTGTTCCGCGAGATGATCCCCATGAAAAAAAAGTGGATCAGCCACACCATTGAGGACGATCCGCAGGTGCTGGACCTGGCAGCCCGGGCCGGGGCATGGTATGTGTACCAGGCCATTTACGACACATCGGACTATATAAAAGAGCGGGTAAAGCGCTACCACGATCACGGCATCGGCGTAGAAGGCACCGTCCTACTGGGCCTGGACAACCAGACCGAGGACGACATCAAACGGCTCATCGACTTTCTCCTGGAGATCGATCTTGATCTGGCGGAGTTTACCGTAATGACCCCGTTCCCCCACACCAAAGCCCATGACGATCTGTTCCGGCAGGGGCGCATTTTTGACAGCGACTGGGATCACTACAACGCGGGGCAGGTGGTCTTTACCCCGAAACACATAACTGCCGAGCGCCTGCATGAGCTGTACGATTACGCCTGGAAAACCTTTTACGCAAACGAATCCCAGGAAGAAAAGATGTTCCACCTGCTCTCCGCCGTAGTCAGCCGCGAGATGGACGACGGAACCTACCGCCCCCGCAACCGGCGTCTGATCCACAAATCATTCGGCAGGGATACAGGCCGCTGAACATGAAGGTTCCGGAAAAATACTACGACGAGGTTTTTGATTTCAGGGGACAGTGGGATATGCCCTCCCGATGCGGCCTTAAAATTATCGGCCGGGAAAAAACCGTTGTCATTGTTACCGAACTCTACCAGGACAATCCGGGAACATCGGTAACCGCGGCAGGCAGAAGCCTGGCGGAACAGATATGCCGGGACAAAAACCTGCGCCTCGAAAATATCGCCTACCTTGAATGTAACCCCGATACCGACTCAAAACTTTCGTTTTACGACGAGGATTTTTTCGAGGCGGATTTTACCGGCGACCGGCTAGCCTACCGGCAGCTTGACGCACGGGAAATCAGGGAATTATTTCCAGAGGGGATAGACTAGATCAACCAGGTCCTGCACGGTGCAGGCATTCTTAAACAGGGACGGATCGATTTTTTCGTCAAGATGCTCCTTGAGGCAGAGAATCAGATCGACCATATCCAGCGAATCCAGCTTAAGATCGTCGTACAGCCGTTTTTCCGGGCTGATCAAACCGGCTTCAACCTCAAATTCCGAAATCATCAGCTCTTTCAGTTTTATAAATACCGCATTTTTATCCAAAAAATACTCCGCTTTTGGTTACTTTGCAACCTGTTGTGCAAAATATGCCCGATCCAAGGCTTTTTGTCAATGCCAGGCCAGGGGTGAATACTCCTTCAATATATCAACGCTGCTATGCGGCCTGAAATTATTATAATGTATACGCCATTTTTCCGTCAAACGATTCTATGTATCCATAATCTGTGAAAGAACCGCTGTGCTTTCCCTAATAAAAGCCTGCTCCTCGGTTTCCGTCAACCTCGAAAGTTTCTGCCAGCTATTGGGCATTACTTTTCTAAGCATTTCAGGTTCTACGGAGGGTATCAATGTCATACCATCGATATATGGTATGGTTGTGTCTTGCTCTGTAGATATATCTAACTCTTGTCGTATTGTCGTATTTTGATTATTTGCATTACTGGAGCAAGATAGAATCATGATCATTATTAGGATAATAATGCTTTTTAATATACCATGTGAAAACTTCATTCTCTTATTCCTCACCTGCATTTACTCCAACAAACAAAAACACCTGCTCGTCGTATACGCACCCCAGCGCTACCGGGTCGCTGTGCCCTTGCCTACAAAGCCCAACAATACCTGCGCCCCGATGTCCGGCAGCTGCCACCACCCGCATCCTCTGCCAGCGCCTACCGCTATCATCGGTATCCACGGCGTTTCCGCCCCTGGGGCTATCATGTCGCAGGCTACCCGCAGCCTCCCCAGACTCATGGGGTCCCGGTTGTCCGCTACTATCCCGAAACAGGGCAGGCCCGCCTCCGCCTCATGCCTCGCCCGCTTCCTTGCCGGTTCTTCGTTAATCGGGTCGTAGTGTCCCTTCAGAATATCCCACATGCTCGGTTCATATTTTGGCATAGGCATCTTCCTTTTTATCGTTACCCGCATTCATAGTTATTCCGCTATTCCCACTTTTTAATTGTCAGTTAATCTTTCTATATTTTTTATTATCTCTATATTAGCTTTGTCTGTTTCAGTAAGCATATCCTCATAGAAATTTGGATTTGGTATGTAATTTAAGTATCCGTAGCCAGGTGGATCATTTTCATACATCCTTCTCAAATTTTGATTTTTAAAAATATATCCGTGCCTTGCATAATAAGCATTCCTTGCTACTTGTAATTGCCTGTTAGTAAAAAAAATAAATTGATACGGTGATAACCTTTGGTTATAATTGATATAAAAGCCTTCAATCTCTGCTCCCCACATAACCAACTCAACCTTATATCCTAGATTCGAATAATATTTTTCTACAAAACTTTCTGTAAATATTATTTCCCATGTATTTTCATTCTCTTTTCGGATATCGAAAAGATCGTTATTTAATGATCCTTTTTGTTCCAATACAGAAATTATGCTTACTCCACTACGATAAAAAAATATATCTTTTATCCAATACATCTCTATATTATAATATGGACGTTCGTAATTCAAAAAACGGTTTGTTATTCTTGTGGTGAACTGCGGTTTACCTTTAAAATTGAAATCGTATAGTTGTTTTTCATGTTCATTATATTTCGTAGTATATGTTACATTAGATAAATCATATACCCTGATTATTTTTATTTCATATGCTGAAAACTCAATTTCAATATACAAAAGGGTTACTTTTATATTATACAATAATTCAAGCATACTATATTTATGTTGTTCCATAACATTGTTTATTGTAAATACTTTTGAAGATGGTGCATCACTCGCATATTGATAAGCAACTCCTAATCTGAATTTGTGGTTTACATCACTGTTATTTAATAATGTGAATTCTTGAAAATTTTCATTGTATATGTAATCTTGTTTATTATTATTCAAATAATCTTCTTGTACCCAATTTTTATGATATTTTATCAGTTCCAAATCGTTTTCTGCCTCGATTGATATATCAAGCAGTACTAAATTACCGTTAAAATTATCAGCATAAATGAAACAATTTAAAAAAAATAATAAATAATAACAAATGAATAAAATACTTTTTTTTATTGCATTAATTTCCATAAAAAACATTACGAATAACAGTACCATAGATATATTCTTCCTGCAATGGAATTTCTTCGCCCAACTATATTATTATGGACGATGCCCTGTGCCTGACACCGAGTTCCGGTAGCGTACCTTATACGCAACTACGCTAGATATGGGGTAGGTTCAGATACTATACGCTGCTCTATTCTTCCTTTGTTTCCTCCGCGCCTTTGCGCCTCTGCGTGAGATAATGGGAGAAAAATTGATCTGCCCCCCGAAAATCGATCCATAACATAAGTTAGTATATACTTACTTATGGAGGAAATCAACAACCCCGCCGCTTGCGCGCAAGAGGACGGGGTATGTTGTTTTGGTAAGGTATTTGTCTCAGGGTACATACCCTTTGTAACGCCCCAAGGAGCGGGGTATGTACCCTTCGCATATTTCTACCCATTAAGCCTCATTTACTACTGATATGCCTTAATTGCTCTAATTATATACCAGATAAAGAATTAGTCAAGTCTCTTTTGCTATCTATTGCTATTGACATATCACTGTTACTATCAAAAATTGATAACGTTTTTGATAACTTTTTTTGACCAATCCTACTTGCCATCTTACAACCACCCTATTTTTACCGCCACTGACCCCATGAAAAATACCATCGAATGTAGCTAATAGCGACCCGTAGAGCGGCCTCAATCCCTGTTGCCGTATCATTTCACCTTGAACGTCTTAAAATACCTCTACAGCCAATTTTTTGCATTTTTGATATAATGTCGCATAACGTTATTATGAATCGCCAAAATAAGCCCGTGGGGAGCAAACCGAGCTGTCCCCGCCCAAGGCTGCGTAACCCACAAGCCGAGCGATATTCGGTGCCGGCACGGCGGCGGCCTGTATTGTCCCTCCCCCTCGCCGCCGGGCTTCCCCCACTGGTAAGACAAAAAGGTTGGGTTTGCTCTCTTCACTCCGTTACGTTCGCAAACCCTTCATAAACGGCTCAAAGGGGGAGGAACAGCCCCTTCCCCGTGGTCAGGGGCTGAGAGGTAAAAAAAATAGCAAACATCGTGTTTGCTATTTTTTCTGGTACAGGGCGGCATCCGTGCCGCCCCCGCCGCCGTGCCGACACAGA
>WRJO01000024.1 GCA_009778545.1 Treponema sp.
CATTACCATTAACGCCGGAGAAATTGTCGCGTTGGCCGGCGAATCCGGCTGCGGCAAAACCCTGACCGCCCTGTCAATCATGCGCTTGCTCCCCCCCGCCGCCGAAATCACCGCCGGCACTATTCTCTTCACCCCACCCAGCCTTCCGCTAAATGCTAAACTTGACCCGCCATTACCCGCTTGCACCCCGCCGGGGCGGGGGGCGCGGGGCGGGCGGGGGCGGCGAAAATTTCTGGGACTCCCCGCCGTAGGAGACGAGCGAATAGAATCAAAAACCAAGAGTACAGATAAGGCTGACCAGCATGAGGAACATGATATACACGCGCATTTTCGGAGCCGCTCTCTTTTGCATAGACAACAAAAGGCTGGTCAGTGGCTCCGTAGGCGGACTCCCCCAGATTTCGCCGCCCCCGCCCGCCCCGCGCCCCCCGCCCCGGCGGGGTTTGAGCGAGAACCATGCGGGTCAAGTTTAGGGCTCAGGGGAAAGGAAATCGCTATGGTTTACCAGGAGCCGGGGCAGTCGCTTAACCCGCTGATGCGGGTCGGCCCGCAGATTGCCGAGGCGCTGGAACTGCACGGGGCGGACAAAAAAACAGCCGCCGCCGAGGCCCTTGATATGCTGAAACGGCTCGCATTCCCGCAGCCGGAAAAAACGTTCGGCGCGTGGCCCCACCAGCTTTCCGGCGGGATGCGCCAACGGGTGATGATCGCCATTGCCGCGATCTGCCGTCCCCGGCTGCTCATCGCCGATGAGCCCACCAGTTCGCTGGATACGGAAAACCAGCGCCACATCCTGGCCCTGCTCAGGCAGATAAACGCCGAATTCGGCACGGCAATTCTCTTTATCTCGCACGATCTTGCCCTGGCGCGGGATTTTTGCAGCCGCTTCATGGTCATGTACGCAGGATATATAATAGAAGAAGGCCCCTGCGACGAGCTTTTTTCCGCGCCGGCGCATCCCTACACCGCCGCCCTTATCGCCTCAATTCCCCGTCGGGAAAACCGGGGACGCCCCCTTGCAAGCATTCCCGGCAACGCGCCCTCGATCGAGGAACGGCTGCCCGGATGCCCCTTTGCCCCCCGCTGCCCGAAAGCGAAAGAACGCTGCACGGCGGAGCTTCCGCCCTGGGCCGGCGCGGGAGAGGGCAAAGGGGCGCGTTGCTTTTTCGCGGAGGCCGGCAATGATTGAGATTCGGGGGCTTTCCTGCGCGTACGTCAGCCGTGCCTTCGGCCCGTTCGGGAAACGGGAAGTTAAGCCCGTGCTGCATGACGTTAGCCTGGAAATCGCCGCCGGAGAGATATTCGGCCTGTCGGGGGAATCGGGCTGCGGCAAAACCACCCTCGCCCGCTGCATACTCGGCCTGATCGATTACGAGGGCGAGATCGCGATCGGCGGCGAACAGCTACAAAGTAGACGACAGCGACAAAGCAGACGACGGCAGGGCGGCGCTCCGGCGCAGATGGTCTTTCAAGACCCCGGCGCGTCGCTGAATCCGGTGAAAAAAATCGGCTGGCTGCTGGAAGAGCCGCTGGCGATCCGCCGCGCTGGCACCAAGGAAGACCGGTCACGCAGGGCCGCCGAAATGCTCCTGCGCGTTGGGCTTGATCCCTCTTTGCGAAAACGGCGGGCGAGCGAGCTTTCAGGCGGCCAAAAACAGCGGGCCTGCATCGGACGCGCCCTCATGCTCGGCCCCAAAATCCTTATCGCCGATGAGGCGATAAGCTCGCTGGACGTTTCCGCCGGGGCGCAGATACTCAACCTGTTCCGCGAACTGCGCGACAGCCTGGGGCTTACCATCATTTTTATTTCGCATAACCTGGACGCGGCGGAATACCTCTGCGACCGCACCGCCGTAATGAAAGACGGAAAAATTATTTCACAATAGATGAATATATTTTTCCAGCTTGCGCATAAGTTCTTTATAATCAACCGGTTTGCCGATGTGATCGTTCATGCCGACGGCTAAGTAGCTTTTTACGTCTTCAGGCAATATGTTGGCGGTTACTGCAATAATCGGCACACGGGCACCTTCCGGCGCGCTGTGCGTGCGTATGCGGCGGGTCGCTTCCACGCCGTCCATCACCGGCATGCTGATGTCCATAAAGATAATATCATACTTAGAAGGATTGGCCGTAAACATATCCAGGGCTTCCTGGCCGTCTTCGGCACATTCTATATTCAAGTTCGTATTCGCCAGCATGGAAACGAGAATTTCCTGGTTTACCTTATTGTCCTCAACCAGTAACGCCGTCTTGTCCTCAAGGGAACTGTCCGCCAACCCCGTGCTTCCAGGCTGGACATTTTCGGAGTGCCCCCTTCCGACTTTAACGGTAAAAATAAATTTCGATCCTTTGCCGGGAGCGGACTCCACCCATATCGTCCCGCCCATCAGTTCGATGATGCGCCGCGACAGGGGAAGCCCAAGCCCGATGCCGCCGAATTCACGGTCGATGCCGCCGTACGCCTGTTCAAAGGGATTGAAAATAGCCTGCTGCTGATCTTTCAGTATGCCGACGCCGTTGTCGGCAATCTCTATCTGCAGGGTAATAATTCTGTTTTCTTCGCCAAGCACCGAGACTTTTAGTTCAATCATCCCCTCATTCGGCGTGAATTTAACGGCGTTCGCCATTATGTTGTTTATCGCCTGCATCAGCCGCTTTTCATCGCCCCTCAGCGAATCGGGTATCGTCGGATCTATATCGACAGAAATTTTTTGTTTTTTCTCACCGGCATACATATTCACCGTATCCATCAGGTGGTCAATCATCGCCTTAAAGCTAAAGTCCAGGTGGACAAGCCCGAAATTACCATCCTCTATCCCCGTCAAATCAAGCACGTCGTCGATAAGCTGCAGCAGATGGCGGGAGGCGCTGTCGGCTTTTTCTAGGTAATTATCCATTTTCTCCGGATTACCGGCACCCCTTGCCAAATACGTCATCCCCATTATCGCGTTCATCGGGGTCCGCATTTCATGGCTCATCCGCGACATAAACTCGCTCTTGGCGCGGCTGGCATTTTCTGCCATTTCTTTCGCGGCGATCAGCTCGGCTTTAAGCGCGCGCTCTTCGGTTACATCGACGGCGATGGCGGCAATGGTATCCTTCTGCGCGATAAAAGTAGAAGTCTCCAGAATCCGCCTGCGGCCGTCCTTGCATTTCAGGATGACTTCACGGGAATCTATGCCGTTTTGCAATGTCTGCGGTATATATATTTCCTTTATCTCCCGCACGGTCTGTTCGTCGAAAATAAGATTAAAGCCGTCCGCTTCAATTTCTTCTTCTGAATAGCCCGTAACGTTGATAAGGGCCGGATTAAAATACGCCAGATTGCCGTCCGGATCTACATACAGAATAATGGATGGGGTATTTTCTACAATGGAGTATTGGCGTTCCATGGCATCCCGTTCAAAAACCCCCGACAGGGTGGCAGCAAAAAGGGTCGTAAGGTTGATGTCGCTCTCACTCCACTGTCCGCCGTCGTCCACCCGTGAAAAATCAATTACCCCGATCATTTTGCCCCTGCAGAAAACAGGCGTGGCGATATAGTTTTTAAAGCTCACCCTGTACGGCGCCATGGCCTCCTTTATTACAGGGTCGTTGGAATGGAGGCACGAGTCTTTTCCCGTACCCGGTTTGAAAGCGGCTATCATGGATAGCATCGGATCCTTCAGCGGCAATATTCCGCCGATGCGCGAAGCCAGGCCAAGCTTTGGGTCTATCCATTCATTGCGGCAGGTGAGGGTGGTTCCGTCCTCTTCCATGCTGAAAAATAATGCCTGCGGGATCTCCATAAACTCGCCGATAAGCCGCAGGTTTTCGGTGATCAGATCATTGATGCTGGTGTCGGACAGGAAGCTGCGGGAAATGGACGCCATCAGCGTTTCCTGCCGAAGCTGTTTTTCCAGGGCAAGCGCGCTCTTCAATTCGGTTACGTCGTCGCATTGCTGGAAATGAACTTTTGTTCCGTCTGACCAGTCGATGATCCGATCTATGTGCCGGTAATACCTGCCCGTTACCGAGTTGCGTTCTTCCCAAACGATCGTCCCTTCGGGATTTACTTCCAGTTTGTTCTTCGGACAAAAATCACATCGCTTGTCAAAACCCTTTTGAAAATGCTTCCAGCAGTGCTCGCCTTTGATGTTGCCGGTAAGGCCGAATCCCTTAATCATGCCGTCGTTGACAAAAAGTATCCTGTCTGTTTCCAGTTCCGTTACATAGATAAAACAGTCCATGGTATGGAGCATTTTTTCCAGCATACCAAGTGACGCTTCTTTTTCGGCAAACAGTTTTTCGTTGAGCATATCATTCTTTTGATAGGCCCTTTTGGACAGGATAATAATAATAGCCGCCACAGCAAGGCTCATCAGGAATGCGACTATTATTAAATTATTCATGTTTCCCTGTTTTTTAATGATCACGCTGATGTCACATGCCGCCTCCAGCATTCCGACTACCCGTTCGCCGCTTTCGAGAGGGGAAAGGCATACCTCGTGAATTCTTCCAAGCACCGCCTGTCTGCCCTGGTATATTTCCCCCCTGTGGATTACTGCCGCAACGACGTTTTCGCCGGCCGTCGTCCCGGTTGCCCGTTCGCCGTTACTGTCCAGAACGGTGGTGTTGATTCGCGTACTGCCGTTAAAAACCGTGAATGAGCTGCCATCTTCTTCACTGAGCAAATCAAGAACGCTGTCTTTTTCCAGATCATACGTAAAATTAACGGCGCCGATCAGCCGGCCGCCGTAAAAAATGGGGGCACTCGCGCAAATTGAAAAGCTGCCGTTTGTTATCAGTTCTTCTATCGAGCGGGAAGAGGCGCCTGTACGCAGCGCCGCAGAAACAGCGATATTCTCTGACATATTAAAGCCTGCCATGCCGCTGTGCGATCCGACAATGATGATCCCGTTAGCATCGCAAACGCTCGCAGAATCCATATTCATCGAATAATCGTCAATATACCTCGCAATTTCATCAGTGTCGCCGTTAATTATATAGTGTATGAAATTATCATCGTGCGACACCGCCTCGGCCCACATTAAGGCGCTGTCCTGAAGGGTCCGCACATAATTGACAAGTTCCCGGTTTGCCGTATAGGCGCGGCGCTGCATGAGTTCTGTTACAATGTCATCTGTGCTGAAGCGTACAACCAGGAGGATAAATGCAAATACTATTACCAAACATACTGTCAGTATCAGGTATATGCGGGTTTCGATCTTGTGCGGGAAAGTCAACTGCTAATCCCCCCTGGTAAATTTTCGTTCTGGAGACATTATAGTACACAATCCGTATAGCTGTCAAAAGGATACGTTCCCTGTTTTGTCACAGCGCCACTTCGCCGAAGGGGGCCGCTTCTTCAAGGACGCGGGCAATAATGCGGTTATCGGCAAGGAGGAGGCTCCTGTCGTTTTCCAGGATGAAAAAGGCATCAGTTCTGGCTTTGGCAAGGGTTTCCACGTCGCGGATCGGGTCGGCGATGCCCAGGCTAAGGTAGCCGGACTGCTCGATTCCGGCGATTTGCCCCGGCCCCCGCAGTTTCAGGTCTTCCTCGGCGATGACAAAGCCGTCGGTGTTTTCCAGCATCACCCTGAGGCGGGCTTTGCCGTCTTCGGTCAGCTCGTCGGAGTACACCAGAAAGCAGAACGCCTGCTCCTGCCCGCGGCCAACCCTGCCTCGAAGCTGGTGCAGGGCGGAAAGGCCAAACCGCTCGGCGTGTTCTATGACCATGCAGTTGGCGTTGGGCACGTCCACCCCGACCTCGACGACGCTGGTGGCTGCCAGCACGGTTATTTCGCCCTTGCGGAACCTATCCATCGTGCGGCGCTTTTCCTCCTCGTCGAGCTTTGAATGGATAAGCGCGACGGAAAATTGAGGGAAAACTTCATTCGCAAGCCTTTCCGCCATTGAGACGGCATCTTTCAGGTCCATTTCATCGCCGTTTTCGATTAACGGATACACAAAGTACGCCTGCGAGCCGGATTCAAGTTTGCCGCGCACAAAGTCGTAGACCCTGCGCTCGCCGGATTCGCGGGCAAGGTGGGTTTTTACCGGTTTTCTGCCCGGCGGCATGTCCCGGATAACCGAAACGTCCATATCGCCGAAAACCGTCAGGGCAAGGGTGCGGGGAATCGGCGTGGCGCTCATCATCAGCAGGTGGGGCGCATCGCCCTTCGCCATGATGAGGGATCGCTGCGTTACGCCGAAACGGTGCTGTTCATCCACCACTACCAGGCGGAGGTTTTTATACTCCACGTCTCTGGAAAAAAGCGCATGGGTTCCCACGACGATGTCTATTTCGCCCGATGCCAGATGCCGCAGCAGGTCTTTTCTGCCGGCGGCCTTGATATTGCCGGTGAGAAACGCGATCCGCATCCCCAGCGGTTCCAGAAGGCGGGCGGCGTTTTCCGCATGCTGGCGGGCAAGCAGTTCCGTCGGGGCCATCAGCGCCGCCTGTCCGCCATCAGGGGAAGATGCCCCTACCGCCCGCAGCATCGTCAGAAACGCTACCAGCGTCTTGCCCGAACCGACGTCGCCCTGCAAAAGCCGCGCCATGGCGTATCCATTTCGCGTATCGCCCATATCGCCGTTTATTTCGGCAATGGCTTCCTGCTGCCCCTTAGTAAGTGAAAATGGGAGGCGCTCAATTAAGCGTTGCTGCAATGGAGAGTGGATAGTGGGTAGTGGATAGTGGGTAGTGGGGACGCTTGTTTGCACTCCTTTTCTTTCCAGGGCGCGTTTGCCGACCATTATTTCCAGGTAAAACAGTTCTTCGTATATGAGCGTTTTTTTCGCCAGCTCCAGTTCGGCATCTGATGCAGGAAAGTGGATCGCTTTAATGGCAGCGGCTTTGGACAGCAGGTTGTCGCGGGCGATGATGCTGCCGGGCAGCTCGTTTTCCAGGCCGACGGCAAATTGATCGAGAGCGCGGCTGACAAAACGGCGCAGCATGGCGTTGGTCAGACCGGCGGTTAGCGAGTAAACGGGCAGTACGCGATTACCGTCGCCGGAACTTTGGCCTTCGGTCAGCGGCTCAATCTCAAACGCGCTTGATTGTATTTCGCCGTACTTGTAATAGAAGCGCCCCCAGAGACGGAAGCGCCCGCCCTGCACCAACTGCTTTTCCAGCCAGGGCCGGTTAAAGCAGACAAGCGCCGCCCGCGCGCTTTCGTCCTCGACAAACACCTTGAGCGTCTTCATTCTGCCGTAGCCGATCCAGTCGCGGGCAACGACGGTAACTTCGGTACAGACCTGCCCCCTGCGAAAATCGGCGATGGGAACCGTTTTGCTGCGGTCTTCCCAGTCGCGGGGATAATGGCAGAGCAGACCGGCAATGTTCTGTATGCCCAACCGCGCAAACTTGGGAACCAGTGCGGGGCCGATTCCCCTGATTGCCGTTAAAGGAGCGTTAATTGCGCGGAGCAGCATGCTGTAATTGTACAAATAAAGCTTACATGCTACAATATATATGCTCTATATGAGGTTAGTAAATGATTGAAAGCAATACCATTAAAATGGGCAGCGGATCTGTTTTACTTTACCACGGATCGAAAAGCGGCATTGCCGGTGATATTAAACCTATAAGCCGTAAGCTGTGTGATTTCGGCAAAGGTTTTTATATGGGAACTGAATCGCTACAGCCGCTTACATTGATATGTAACTTCCCCAATGCAAAACTATATACTGTCAGGGCTGATCTGGCCGATTTACGTATTCTTGAAATTGAAGTCGGAATCGACTGGGCATTGTTGATTGCGTATAACCGTGGAAAAATGGATACGGTAAAAGGCAGCGGCATTTACCAAAAATATGCCTGCATAGCAGATGGCTGCGACATGATAATCGGATACATTGCCAACGACAGGATGTTTGTGGTTTTGGACAGATTCTTCTCCGGTGAAATTACCGATACTGCACTTTTAAACAGCCTGTCTGCCCTGAAATTGGGAAAGCAATATGTAGCGATCACCGAAAAAGCATGCCGTCAGATTGAAATTATTGAAGAAAAAACCCTCGATAAATCAGAATGTGATCTATTGCGTATTGAAGCCAATGCTTTCAGACTGGAAGGCATCCGCCAGTCAGAACAGATATGCAGGATGCATCGCAGAGATGGCCGCTTCTTTGATGAAATCCTTGAAGGAGGCTATTGATTATGACAAAGATTCTTAGTGGATTTGAACGCCAGTTATGTGACATTCAGGGACGATTGTTTGAACACTCACTTATAAAGGGACTGGATTCAGCGGATTTTATGGAAAAGTTCATGAAAAGCAAGACCTGTGAATTTCTGGATATGCCTTATGACAGGCTTCAATGGTCAGGCGAAGAATATATAATGGAAAACTTGCTGGAAGAAATTTCCATATTGCCGGCAGGAGAAGTATTCAATAAAGAGGAACTTTTTTGGGCTGGATATGTTTATCGCTATTGGCATTTGTTCACAGGCGAAAGCGGCCTGAAAATATATGCACAGGCTAAAGCCAGACGAATGAAAGAATGTTACCCCGGATTTCATGCATTGGACATTGCCATGGCAATTGAGGACTTAAAAGAAATCCACTGCCAGGAATCTGCCTTTTGAGAGTAAAGATAAACGCAGAATTATAAGTAAGACCCTTTTTGTAATGCGAAGCAAACCATACAGAATATCAGAATTATGATAAAACAAAATTAATAAATATTTTTTGTATTATTTTATCTTTTATGATAAACTGTATTTCAAGTATTGCAGGATCAACATCAGGATCAGTATAATAAGAAATATTTTCTTTTAATGTTTCTATTTCATTCCATTTATAATATTTATCATGAAATGTTGACAATAATTTATCAGAAGTATCTCCAATATTTATCGTTTGTAATCTTTCCAATTTTTTTTCAATAAAAAATTCTATATAAAATATTAGTCCATTTTCAAAAATATAATATATATGGGTAAAATCATCATAAACATATTCATGAAGTTCTACTACTGTTCCACCAATAAAATTAAATAAAACTGATTGAATATTTATCTTTAATGGCTCACCAAATAGTTCAATGACCTTATATTCTTCACGATGAAAATTTAAACTCGTATTACCTTTCATTATTTCATAAAAATAAAAATCTATAATATTAGATTCAAAATTTTCTTTATAATTATCATGCTCACTTTCATGCTTTTGTTGAATTTCCATAATAATTATTTTTTCGTTTGTTTGGCATCCCAAATAAAGGAGCGACAAAACCAGAAAAATGAGTGTTCTTTTCCAATTGTTATTCATAATGGTTATTTTATATCTCATTTGCTATACCTTCATATCTTTAATAAATCCTATTATTCCTGCCAGAATTTGTAAAATTATTTCAGTTATAACGAATATATATTTATTTAATGATATTATAAATAATACTATTATAGCAATCATTAAATAAATTATTGTATCTCACAATTTGTTTTAATTATACTCCCCCTGCTGCTCCTAAAAAATGCCACCACCAAAATGGATCAATGCCGGAATTTGGTGTCAGGCACCCACGCATACCACTAGAGACGGAAGCGCCCGCCCTGCACCAACTGCTTTTCCAGCCATGGCCGGTTAAAGCAGACAAGCGCCGCCCGCACGCTTTCGTCTTCGACAAACACCTTGAGCGTCTTCATTCTGCCGTAGCCGATCCAGTCGCGGGCAACGACGGTAACTTCGGTACAGACCTGCCCCCTGCGAAAATCGGCGATGGGAACCGTTTTGCTGCGGTCTTCCCAGTCGCGGGGATAATGGCAGAGCAGGCCGGCAATATTCTGTATGCCCAGCCGCGCGAACTTGGGAACCAGTGCGGGGCCGATTCCCCTGATTGCCGTTAAAGGAGCGTTAATTGCGCGGAGCAGTATGCTGTAAATTCTAATGCTGTTTGATAAAACATTTTATTTTTTCCCTTTCTTCCGATTACAATCCCTACAAAGCATTTGTAGGTTATTTGGAAGGGTTTTTCCACCTTCTGTCCATGGTTTTATGTGATCGCCTTCCATTTCGTCTATTTCAAATTGTTTTTTGCAGTGCTTACATTTTCCGTTCTGTTTTTCGTAAGCTGTTCTTTTTTGGCTATCTGTAAAAGCCCGAATACTTAAATATTTTTCATCGCCTGTAATAAGGTAAGGATATATTCCAGATTTTTTGGTAACGTCGTCATCAGCCATTAATTTCTTAATCTGCTTTTCCATTTCGGCGTTGTTGAACTTTTTCTTTTCGTATTTGTTAAATAGTTCACCCCAAGCGATACCTTTCATTTCCTTTTTGTAGCTTGGGAATACCATTTTTACCCAATTTATAACTTTCAAAAAATATTGCCATAGCTCATTTGCATTATCTTCATGTTGGTTTTGGGACATATAATCTTCAATGTTCCCTTTACTTATCCAACCAAGGGCAATCTCCAAAATTTCCTGACGAATTGCAGAACCTGTAACATAATCTTTTGCAAGATTATGAGCGGCACAACCTGTTTTGCTAAAATGTCGTTTTGCGTCTGTTAGCCATGAACCAGTGTAAACAGCATTTCTCAATTCCTGCGATGATAATTTTTCACCCGCGATGTTGATTATCTTAAACCAGTCTAGTTTTTCTTTATCATTACCTTCACAAAAATATATCATACACTTGTAATTTAATATTTGCTCTTTTTCAGTATTGGTAAGATTATGCCAACTACGAGCTTTTATGCCGAATTCATTATTTACATATCGACAAAAAGACATTGTACGCTGTTGTCCGTCAAGAACTTCAAAAGTTTTTTCATTTTTTACCCAGTACATAACGTTGAGTGGAAAGCCTTTTTGTATTGTATCAATTACTGCGTCACGCTGTTGTTCTTTATAAACAAATTCACGTTGATATGGTGGACGTATATTCAACTTTTTATCATAGCCAAAAACGCCTTCTTCATGATTATCAATATATCCTTTGACAATGTCCTTAATCGGTATTTCGTGCAATTCAATTTTCATTTTTTTTCCTTTTCTTAATTAACATTCGAACATATTTTCTTTCACCTTTTATTTCAGCAAAGCAATTATTTTTAAAAGGAATACCAAGCAAATCACCATGATTTGTAATTCCAATAATTTCGAATTGTTCGGGATTATATTTGTACAGAAATGTAATTGGAACACCCATTATTCCATCATAATCTAAAGGAATGTCAGCAACTTTACTGACTTCTATTGCGTTAAAATTATCATATTTCCTATAATTTTTTGTGTTATATTCTTTATACAAAATTAACTTTTCATTTCGTTTACTGTGTGGAAGATTAGTAAACCAACAAGCACTACCTTGCCAACCAAATATTTTTCCATTTATTACTTTTGTTGTTTTTGAATAACCTTCTGGAACATTAAAACACATACCAGAAGAACTTATGCCTAACCATAATTTATCATTCTTAATAAATTTAAAAATATCTTTATAAGTAATTGCATTTTGCGAACCAATGATTAAAAACTTTTTTTTATATTCCATAAGCTGTGCAACATATTCCCTAAACAGTGAAAAGGGGGGGTTAGTAACAACGATGTCTGCCTGTTTTAACAGCTCTATACATTCATGGGAACGAAAATCACCGTCTCTTTTCAAAATTCCCCATTCATTTTGCTTGATAAAAGTTTCATAGTCTGTGTATACATCATCGGAGCGGCCTTTGCTGTCATAAATACAATATACAGCTTGTTCATCAAGATTTTGGGTAAATAAATCCGGGTTAAGGTTTTTATAACATGTGGCGATAAGCCGTTTTAAACCAAGTCCATTGAATCTTGAATAGAAAAAATAAAAAAACTGGCTTACTCGCGGGTCATCGCAGTTGCAAAGTACAGTTTTTCCTTTAAAATAGTCTTTATAATGCATTACTTCATTTTCTATGTCGAAAAGTCGAGTATAGAATTCATCGACTTTTTGCTTTTTTGCCTTAGTTAGTAACCCTTCAGCCATTTATACTATTCCTCCCTGTCAATAATCATATTATATTGTGTAAAAATCAGTCAGTCAATACCCCGCGTTGCCCATTCGCTAACTGAGCGGTTGGGCAATTTGGGAGAGATTTTGCGTGGGAATTGCTTGCCATGATCAAGCAAAATAGAACCCCGTATTTTGTCTATTTCTTTTGTATGTTATGTGTAACTATATAAATTCGACAGCCTCATTAAGTGCGGTACAACTACACCCAAATTTAAAAATATTTATTACCATTATCGCGTAAAATACGTGTTTTGTCCAGAATAATGTTTAGCATCATTATTAATAGGTTGAGAACTATGGCATATTTTATACCATCCAATCTTATCAAATTTATAATCATAATAATAATCGCCAATTGTAGGAATACCCTTAAAAGTACCTTCCCTTCGTTCAGTTTAAGATATATCCATTGGTTCGGACACATATACATAGTAATAATACCAGTTCCTATAAGTTCCATAAATTTTTTCCCTGTAAGTGGACTGTAAATTTATTGTATACGGATAACTGGTATAGTCAGGATCATCGAAAACAGTAAGGAAATCTATCAACGCAATAGACTCATGAAGACCATAAAATGGATATTCATTTTTTATTGTTTCTTTTGTTAAAATAATTCCATTACTTTCAGTATTTAAAATAAGTTCAAATTTGTTACCATTTTTAATTCCGAGAATTTCCCATCCATCAACTGAGTCTGTTCTGGCAAAAATATTACTAAAATCGGCGGGCATTGAAAAGTCAAAATCATCAAATACAGCACCCTCAATTTTAATAGAATGCTCTCCCAGAAAAAATGCTTTATAATAATCAGAATTATGCAACACAGTACCAGGGCAAGATGATAAGAAAAATACAATAACAATAAAAATAACAATAAAAAATTTTGTGTGTTTTATAATTTCCTCCAAAATTTACATTCAAATGAGAATATATAAAAAAAAGTCTCATATAATATATATCAAAAAACATCAATTTTATCAAGTATTTCCAAAATCTGCGATGGCGATTTCCCGCCACCCCTAAAAAGGCAGCGCGAAAAACAGGGCGGCAAGCAGGTGCACGGCAATGCCGCCGACCAGCCAGAGTGCGGCAAACACCGCAAGGGATACGATAATGCTTGTCATGTAGCCGGGTATTTTTCTGCCGAAGAAGATACGGTTGATGCGGTACAACAGCGGCCGGGAGATGGAATCGATGGCCTGCCAGAAGGGGCTGTATGTGTTGCTGTTGGTCACATAGGCGATAAGGCGCAGCACAAGAACAATGAAGCAAAAGCCCAGAATAAAGGACGCTGCCGACCACAGGGCGGAAAGGCAGACGGCAAGGATCGCGCCAATGGTGATTTTTCCGCGGCGGGCAATGGACGAGCAGATCGTCTGGGCGACGGAAAGCGCCGCCATTCCAAGCAGGGGGGAAAGATCCAGAAAGCCAGCCCTCAGAGGAAAAGTCCGCCGCCACCAGTTAAGGTAGGGATCGGTAATCTGCGCCAGTATCTGCGCCGGCCTTGAATATTGGACGTTGCCGAACCAGGTAAAGATGATCCTGATAATGATCAACAGGGAATATATTCCCAAAAGCGAACTAACAAGATTCATCAAGAAACGCATAATTCCTTCCATGCCTCAATAACTCCGGCGCAGCCTTCAATCACGCCGACCGCTTCTTTTTCGGCTTCAAGACTCAGGCCCGAAGACGCGCGGATAATTTTGTCTGAAATGTGGATAAACACCGGGCAGGGGCCGGGGTTCCCCGACAGGTAGTTCCGCAGGGGCATGATGTTCTGATCGCTGCCCGCCGCACCTGAGTCCAGCCTGATGTGGATGGCCTGCATCTGCCGGGCGTGCTGGCCTACCTCGAACAATTTCGGCACAGGCCGCTTGTCCGCAGCCGGAACCTGCGGCGCATCCCCGGCTTTTGCTTTTTTCTCCGCCGTGCGGGTAAGCGCGGCAATTTCGGCAACGCCGGAAACCCTAAAGCCCGGCTTCTGCGGGTTGCGGTCGGTCGCCGGATCGATGCTCCCCTTGAGGGCGACAAATTCGCCCAGGGTCAGCAGGTCGCGGTATTCGCCCCATGCCTTCGAAAAAAACAGCAGGTCGATGTCACCCTCAAAATCGCGCAGGGTTCCGAACGCCATGCCGTTGCCGTTTCTGTCCTGCGTTTCCCGCAGGGAATCAAGCTGACCGATTACCGTGTAGCTGCCCTTCTGCGCCCCGGCAATGCTCCCGCTTTTCAGATCGGCCATGTACAGCCAGGCGCATCGGTACTTTTCCCTCTTGCGCCGCAGGGCGTCTTCCTCGGTGATCGCCGCCTCCGCTTCACGAGGTTCAATCCGCGAATCAACGATAAAACTGTATTTGTCCTTGTCCTGCTGAAAATCGATCTTGCCCCGGAAGATCCCCATCGTATCTTCCTGCACCCTGTCCTGGCAAGCCTCCCATATGCGGGGAAAAAAGACCATCTCAATTTCGCCGTTATAGTCCGCAATGGACGCATAGGCCATCTTTCCGTTTCGGGAGTTAACGGTTTTAATGCCTTTAACAATGCCGACGAGGATGCAGTTCCCCAGTTCCAGCGACTCTTTGTTCCCCAGATCGGCCTTCACCGCCTTTTCCCACAACTGCCGGTACTCGTCCAGCGGATGGCCGGACAGATAAAAGCCGATAAGCTGCTTTTCGGTTTTCAGTTTTTCGGACTTGCCCAATTCGGGAAAATCCTCAAAAACAAAATCGGCGTATTCTTTTTCCCCCGATTCCCCGAAAAGACTCGTCTGGCCGTATTTCCTGTCGTCCTTCTGATTTTGCGCATACTCCACGGCGCGTTCCAGATTCCCCTGAAGGTTTTCCCTGCTCATGCCCAGGCAGTCGAACGCACCTGTCTGAATTAATTTTTCGATAACGCTTTTGCCGACAATTTTAATATCAACCCTGGACAGAAAATCCATAAAATCCTTGTAAACATTTTCCTGGCGGCAGCGGACGATCTCGTCGGCGGGGGCTTCACCCAGCCCCTTGATCCCCAACAGGCCGTAGACAATGCGCCCGTCTACAATGGTAAAGAGCTTGTCGGAACGGTTTATATCGGGCGCTTCTATGGCGATTCCCATCCTGCGCCCTTCGTCGATACATTCGGAAAGCTTGTCCTTGTTGGCGCTGTGGATCTCGTTGGTCAGGTTGGCGGCCATGAATTCGGCAGGAAAATTCGCCTTGAGGTAGGCGGTGTGATACGCCACTACCGAATACGCCGCTGCATGGCTCTTGTTAAAACCATAACCGGCAAAGGGGATCAGCAGTTCAAAAATATAGTCGGCCTGCCTGTCGCTCATGCCCCGTTCTTTTGCTCCGGCGATAAACTGCACTTTCTCCCTTACCATTTTTTCCATGATCTTCTTTCCCATCGCCCGGCGCAGTTCGTCCGCATGGCCAAGGGTAAAACCGGCGATGATACGCGCCACCTGCATTACCTGTTCCTGGTACACGATGACGCCGTAGGTTTCCTTAAGGGTATCTTCCAGGCTGGGGTCGGGATAGGAAATTTCCTGTACGCCGTTTTTGCAGTCGATAAACTGGGGAATAAATTTCATGGGGCCGGGACGGTATAGGGCGTTCAGGGCGATGAGGTCTTCGATTTTTCCGGGGCGCGCCCGCTTCAGAATGTCCCGCATCCCGTCGGACTCAAACTGGAAAACTTCGAAACTCTGTCCGTCGCCGAGCATTTTGAACGTCGCCGCATCGTCTTCGGGGGCGGCTTCCACGCTAAAGTCCGCATACTCCCCCCCCCGCCGGCGGATAAGCTGCTCTGTATGCTTGATTACATCTAACGTCTTCAGGCCGAGAAAATCCATTTTTACCAGCCCGCATTTTTCCAGGTGGTTCATGTCGTACTGGGTTGCGATTGCTCCGGTCTTGGTATCCTTGAACAGGGGCAAAAGCTCGTGTAAAACGGGCCTGCCTATCACCACGCCGGAAGCGTGCAGGCTGGAGTGGCGGTTCAGCCCCTCCAGTTTGCGGGCGAGGGCAAAAAGCTCGGCATACCGGGGATCGCTTTCCATTTCCCCAAGGCGCGGCTCGTCTTCGAATGCCTGCTTCAGCGTTATTCCGGGCCTGAAGGGGATGAGCTTGGCGATCTTGTCGGACTCGTCTATCGAAATGCCCAATGTGCGGGCAACGTCCTTAATAACCGCCTTTGCCCCGAGGGTTCCAAAGGTGATGATCTGCCCGACGCGTTCAGTGCCGTATTTTTCGGTAACGTATTTAATAACATCGTCGCGTCCCTCGTTGGCAAAATCAATGTCAAAGTCGGGCATGGTAACGCGTTCCGGGTTGAGGAATCGTTCAAACAGCAGGCCGTATTTAAGCGGATCGATGTTGGTGATTCGCATGGCGTAGGCGACGATGGAACCCGCCCCCGATCCCCGGCCCGGCCCGACGGAAATGTCATTTTCCCTTGCCCAATTGATAAAATCCACCACGATAAGGAAGTAGCTGGTAAAACCCATCTGAATAATGACACCTAACTCGTATTCAAGCCGTTCCCGGATCGCCCGCCAGCCTTCCCCGCCGTCTGCCTTTTCTTTCGCATAACGGTCGGCAAGACCGTCCTCGGCAAGGCGGCGCAGGTATGCGTCGGCGCTGTCAAAACCGGCGGGAATTTCGCACTCCGGCAAATAGTGGGGAAGTTCCGATGTTTTGATCACCGGGACATCGGCAGTGCAGCGTTCGGCGATGCGGATGGTGTTGGCGATGGCTTCGGGACATTCGGAAAACAGGGCGGCCATTTCTTTGGCGGTTTTGAAGTAGAACTGGTCGCCGTGGTATTTTTTTCTGTTTTCTTCGGTCCGGAATTTCGCGGTGCCGATGCACAGAAGAACGTCGTGGGCTACGTTGTCATCCTGATTGAGGTAATGCACATCGTTAGTCGCAACCAGCGGTATGCCGGTTTTGCGGGAAATGGCGATGATCTCTTCGTTGATGCCGCGCTGAGAAAGCTGCCCTCTCAGCACCGAGGCGGGAATGCCGTGGTCCTGCAGTTCAAGGTAAAAGTTGGGGTTTCCCTGCCCGTCTTTGCCGAACAGGTCGCGGTAGCGCAGGGCTTTTTGTTCAGCCTCGGCGGTTTTTCCCGCGCGGATAAGCCGGGGAATCTCGCCGGAAACGCAGGCGGAAAGGGCGATAAGCCCGCCCCGGTATTTGGCGAGGAGTTCTTCGTCGATGCGGGGGCGGTAGTAAAAGCCATCGGTGTAGGCAAAGGTACAGAGCTTGACCAGGTTGAAGTAGCCTTCGCGGTTTGCCGCCAGCAGCACCAGGTGGTGGTATTTGTTTTCTTTTTCGGTTCCCTTTTTTTCAAAGCGGGACCCCGGCGAAACGTACACCTCGCAGCCGATTATCGGCTGTACCGGCTTTTCCCGGTTCCGGCAGGCGGCGATAAATTCCATCGCGCCGAACATGTTGCCGTGATCGGTAAGGGCGAGGTGGCTCATCCCCAGCTCTTCCGCCCTGTCCGCGAGTTGGGTTACCGAGACAGCCGCATCCAGCAGGGAATAATCGGAATGAACGTGAAGATGAACGAAGCCGGCCATTAGTAATCAGTGGGCAGTGGGTAGCAGGTAGTGATTAGAAATGGGAGTACTATCCACTAATCACTAATCACTGACCACTATTCACTACTTTTCCCCTTTTTCTTGGCTTTTTTGTCTTCCCGTTTTTCTTTCAGCGTTTTTTTGGGCGCTTTTTTGGAATCTTTTTTGTGCATTACATGTTCGGCCATATTATCCTCCCTTGCGGAAATTGCATCATACCATGAATAGTACAATAATGAAATAATGTCCATAGGGGCAAACCGGTATTGCACGAACAGGCGATTTTGTGTTATTCTTGCCAAAAAGATGGGGGTTGTGATGACCGTAGCGGAAGCAGTTTCGATAGTTGAAGGGCAGTTTTTTTCCGGCGAAGACAAGGGGGACCTGGAGGTAGCGTCCGCCTGCGGATCGGATCTTATGAGCGATGTCATGGCGTTTGTCAAGGACCGCGTACTTCTATTGACGGGGCTGGTGAATCCCCAGGTAATCCGTACCGCAACCCTGCTTGATATTCACGCGATTATTTTTGTGCGGGGAAAGGTTCCCAGCCGCGATATGATAGAAATGGCGGAGGAAGCGGACATCATCCTCGGCGGTACCAAGCTACCCCTGTTCCTTTCTTGCGGAAAACTCTACGAAGCGGGGCTGAGAACCGGCGGAACGCGGGAAATTTAGCCCCTACATCTTGAATTCTGAACCAAGATACACTTCCCGAACCATCTCGTTGGCGAGAATAGCGTCCCGGTCGCCCCTCGCAACGATGGATCCCTCGGCGATGATGAATGCCTCGGTGGTAATTTCCAGGGTGTCCCGGACATTGTGGTCGGTGATGAGGATGCCGATGCCTTTTTCGGCGAGACGGCGGATAATCTGCTTGATTTCAAAGACGGCGATGGGGTCGATGCCGGCAAACGGCTCGTCCAGCAGGAGGAATTTCGGCTCGGTAGCAAGGGCGCGGGCAATTTCGGTGCGCCGCCGCTCGCCGCCGGAAAGGGTATAGCCGTACTGGGTGCGAATCCGGCCGATGTTGAATTCGTCGAGAAGCTCTTCCAGCCGCTGCTTTTTGGCTTCCTTGCCGATATCGCGCCGGCTTTCCAGAATGGCCCAGATGTTATGCTCCACGGTGAGCTTGCGAAAAATCGAAGCCTCCTGCGGCAGATAGGCGATTCCCTGCCGGGCGCGGCGGTACATGGGCTTGGCGGTGATGTCTATGCCGTCCATGCTAACATAGCCGGCGCTGGGCCGGTAAAAGCCCACTATCATGTAAAAAATCGTCGTTTTTCCCGCGCCGTTCGGCCCCAGCAAACCGGCAACTTCTCCGTTGCCCATCGTGAAGTTGACCGTTTTGACGACTTCCTTTTTTCCGAAGCGTTTGCAAATATCGGTAACGCCCAGGGTATGCTGTTCCATCAGTTCTTTATCGTTCCCGACACGGCGCCTTCCATGCTCACGTCGTCGGTATCCAGGTCTACCCGGATCCGGTCGGCGCGGAATTCGTCGTCTTTTTTATACACCACGGGGAAGCCGGAGAGGTCCAACAGTTTTTCGTTGCGGCGGTAGACGGCGTACTCCGAACGGCACACCATGTCGTCTTTAAACAAGCGCACCGAAATCTGGAACACCGTTACCTCCGCCTGGTCGTCGTACTCAATAAAGTTGCCCTTTGCCACCAGCTCGTTTTTTTTGTCTTCGAGGGTCGCGCTGCCTTCCAGCCGGGCGATTTTAAGATTCCGGTCGTAGCGGAGCCTGTCGGTCTGAAAGATGATTTCCTTTTCTTCTTCCATGCCCCACACGTTGCCTGAACAGTCGATGAACTGGTTGTTGTCGCCCTGTATCTCAATGCGGTCGGCGCGCAGCACCAGGTTGTCCGAGCGGACTTCGGCGTTGCCCGAGAGGATCGTGATCTCCCTGCCCAGGGCCTTGGTTCCGGACATTTTGTCTGCCTTAAAACTGAACGAATCCGCTCCGGCGGAGGCTGCCATGAACAGGCAGGCTACAACGAGGGCGGCTTTCCGGCATCTGTTCATCCGCCCGCCTCCCCCTTAGCGGCATACGCGACCATATCCGGCATTTCGCTGACAGTTTCGCCTTCAATGCCATTTTCCGCAGCGTCCGCGCCATCGTCAGCTTCCTCTTCAACGGCTGCCTCAACAGCCGCCTCTTCTTCCTCGTCGTCCTCGTGGATATAGGTGCCGCCGACTCTGCCGAAAAATTCCCAGGTACGCCGCCGCGCATCGGCATGAAAACCTATGCCGGAAAAAACCGTGCCGTTTTCCTGGTAAACATATACCTCGTCTTCGGCTCTGCCCGACAATGTCCGGGGCTTGTCCCTCCATTCAAGCCAGTCGGTCTCAATGATGATGTCTTCCGACTCAACCTCGATCCGCACTCCGCTGCCCAGGCGTATGTCTCCGGAATCTATCTCAAAGGAAGCGTTCCCCGCCCTTCCGTAGGCATTAACTTCTTCGCCCCGGCTGCCATATTGTTCAAAAGAAAAATTCTGCAGCTCCATGAGCCGCCGTTCCTCATAACGCTCAACCCGTTCCGCCTGCAGCCGCGCCTGGGGGTCGGCATCCCGCACCCGCACATATTCAACATTGTCCATCACGATGTCGGGCTGGTTCTTGTCGGCCCCGTCCTGGTTGCCGTAATCGAAAGAGCAAGCGGCGAGGAGGAGGAATAGGAAGATGGGGAGTGGGGAATGGGGAATGTGTAATGGGGAATGTGTAATGGGGAATGAGAAAAGTGATGTTTTAACACGATGTTTAGTATTTACCATTCCTACTTCCTTCTTTATCCCTAACCACTAACCACTAATTCCCTTTGCGGTTACAATAAAGTCCCTGAACAGCGGGGCCGCCGCCGTGGGCTTCGATTTGAACTCCGGGTGGAACTGCACGCCCACGCCCCACGGGTGATCCGGCCACTCGACGCAGTCTACAAGGCCGCCATCCGCAGTCAGCGCGGAAATTTTCAGTCCGGAACCGGAAATGTCGGCGCGGTACTTGTTGGAAAATTCATAGCAATGCCGGTGCCGCTCCCAAACCTGGGATTTTCCGTATGCGGCAAAAACATGGGTTTCCGCCGCCGCCGCCGATTCGCCCAGCCCCAGCCGCATCGTTCCCTGGTCTTCTGGCAGGCTTATCACCGGATGCTTCGTATCCTCGTTAAACTCCGTCGAATCGGCATCCGCCCAGCCCAGCACGTTCCGGCACCACTCTACCACCATGACCTGCATTCCCAGGCAGATTCCGAAAAAGGGAATCTTGTTTTTCCGCGCCCAGGCAACCGCCCGCATCATGCCGTCTATTCCCCGCTTGCCAAAACCGCCAGGTATCAGGATTCCGTTGACCGACGGCGCGCTTCCCAGAAGCGAATCGGCGTTATCCGATTCTTCAAGGCTGGAGGAATCGATTTTTACCAGCTCAACCTCGACCCCGCATTCCACTCCGGCATGGAAAAGCGCCTCGTACACGGATTTGTACGCGTCGTGCAGGTCCACATACTGACCCACAATGCCGATGCGGACTTTGCCTTCCCGCGCGCGGTGCCGTTCCATCATCGAATACCAAGGTTCCAGATTCGCGTGGCGACTCTCGACCCCCATCTTCTTCAGCACTACCTGATCGAGCTTCTGGTCGAAGAACATCAGGGGTATCTCATAAATTGTAGTATCAACGTTGCGGCAAGTAAATACCGAATCAAGATCGACATTGGTAAACAGGGCGATTTTTTGGCGGGTTTCTTCGTCCAGCATTTCCGGTGAGCGGCAGATCAGCACGTCGGGCTGAATCCCTATTTCCTGCATGGCCTTGACGGAGTGCTGGGTTGGTTTGGTTTTCAGTTCGCCGCCGCCGACTTCGGGGATCAGGGTAAGGTGGGCGGAAATGGCGTTTTTTCTGCCGTATTCGTGGATGATCTGCCGGGCAGCTTCGAGAAACGGAATCGATTCGATGTCGCCCACCGTGCCGCCTATTTCCACTATCACCACATCGGTGTCTGCGTCTTCGTTGGCAACCGCCAGTATCCGGCTTTTTATTTCGTTGGTTATGTGGGGGATCACCTGGACGCAGCGTCCCTGATAGCGCCCGGAGCGCTCTTTTTCGATGACCGCCTTGTATATCTGGCCAGCCGTCATTGAGTTTATCTTGCTGATATGGCTTTTGGTAAACCGCGTGTAATTGCCCAGATCCAGGTCGGTTTCCGCCCCGTCGTCGGTAACATACGCCTCGCCATGTTCAAAGGGACTCATCGTGCCGGCATCGACGTTGATGTAGGGGTCGCATTTGACCATCCGGATATTCAGACCGCGGCCTTCCAGCAGCGCCCCAAGGGAAGATGCTGTCACACCCTTGCCCAGACTGGAACACACCCCTCCCGAGATAAAGATAAATTTTTTCATATATATAGTAAAGTATCGCGGTTTTGGAGGACATTTTCAAGTGGACGCACATCGCGGCAGGCAGTCCGAATGGCCCAATTCATCTTGACAACTTGTCAAAAAGCTTGTAGCTTCATGGTATGAAAGCATTGGCGGTCGGAGAATTGAAAACCCATTTTTCCCAGGTCCTTGATGAAGTCAGGCACGGAAAAAAAGTGGGAATATTATACGGCAGGGCAAAAAAACCGGTAGCCATGATTGTTCCTTACCATGAAGAAAAAAAAACCGAACGGCGCATCGGTATTTTGGATGGAAAAGTTACGATAGAGTTCCGTGATGATTTCGCGATGACGGCAGAAGAATTATGCAGTCTTTAAAATTATTATTGGATACCCACACGTTGTTATGGACAATTGGGAAAACCGGCGAATTATCAAAAACGGTTGCCAGGGAGATAAAAAATCCAAATAACGAAATATTGGTAAGCGCCGTTTCGTTATGGGAAATCGCCCTTAAAAGCAGCATTGGAAAACTGATTCTTGATTTTGACATAACGGACATCCCGAAATATTGCAGCAGTATGGGATTCGCATTAATCCCCCTGGAACCAATAGATGCGCTTAACAGCATACAGCTCCCCCGCAAAAACAATCATAAAGACCCTTTTGACAGGATGTTAATATACCAATGCATAAAAAATAATTACATATTGGCAAGCAGGGACGCTACAATCAGGATATATAAAAAAGATGGATTAAAACTCATTTGGGAATGAATCTTGATCGTACCAACCAAATAATCAGATTAAGATTGAAGACCGTAACAAAAAGTCCGCACAGGATTCCCGTAACCAGGCGGCGTGGGTTTGTGGACAGCCAGAGGTTTTTCATCTGACCAAGGCCGTCTATCCCCATTATCAGAACGGAAGCGGCGGCGAGGCACAGCAGAAACCGTATGTCAAAATGAATGAACAGGAGGAACAAAAACAGGGCGGCAGATTGGCCTATCAAAAGGCCGGTACAGCGGGCGCAAAGGGGATACTGACTGCCTTTCCAGAAAAAGCTGCGGTCGTGCATCTGATGGCAGCCGGTTTTCGCGCCCAGCCGCATGAGCCTGATCCATGTTTTATTACCGGAATTTGCATCCACAGTTATTGCAGACCCATAAAACATTGGTGGTCGTTCTTCCCTTCCCCATTCCGCACAGTCCGCATATCCAGCCGATGGGACCAAATAACAAATACCCCAGAAGACCCTTGCAGCATCCGTAGCCTTTTATATCGGAATTTACTTCAGAGACGGCCTGTACGTTTATCGATCCGCATTTTGGACAATCCATTTAATCCCTCTGATAATCATCATAAATGCCGGCTCTTCGCTTGTCAATGAAACAAACATAATGCTAGATTAGATAGAGGATTATCCATGCCGATAAATATACCCAAGGCTCTGCCGGCTTATGATGCGCTTCACAGGGAGCGGGTCTTTGTGATGACCGAAGACCGTGCCGAAAGCCAGGACATCCGCCCGCTCAAGGTTGCCATTGCCAACCTCATGCCCACTACCGTAGATACGGAGATTCAACTGCTACGGCTTTTAGGCAACAGCCCTTTGCAGGTGGACATTACCTTTCTGCGGATGGGCAGCCACGAATCGAAAAACGCGCCGCCGGGGCATCTGGAAAAATTCTACATTAGTTCGCGGGAAATTATTCGCACGCGGACTCGTTTTGACGGTCTTATCATCACCGGCGCGCCGGTAGAAACCCTGCCTTTCGAGGAAGTTGACTACTGGGACGAGCTTGCCGAAGTTATCGACTATTCGGAAAAAAATATTTTTTCCGTTCTGCATATCTGCTGGGGGGCGCAGGCGGGGCTGTACCGTCGCTACGGCATTCCCAAAAAGCCGCTGGATAAAAAACTGTTCGGCATTTTTCCCCATGCGGTGAACGAGCAGCACCACGTCCTGTTCCGAGGCTTTGACGACGAATTTCTCGCCCCCCAGTCCCGGCACACCGCCAGCGACCGCAGCGCGATTGCCGCCGAGCCGCGCCTTGCGATTCAGAGCGAAACAGACGAAGCCGGGGTCTTTATCTGCACCGCTCGCGACGCAAGGGAAGTGTACGTTACCGGACACCTCGAATACGATCCGCTCACACTGGATGGCGAATACCGCCGCGATCTGGCGAAGGGCCTGCCCATTGAGCCGCCAAAAAATTACTATCCCGGCGATGATCCGTCCAGGCCTCCGGTAGTACGTTGGCGCGCACACGCGAATCTGTTTTTTGATAACTGGCTTAACTATGTGTATCAGGAAACGCAATACGATCTGGAAAAATTATAGCAAGGAGATAACCATGGAAAAGAAAACGCTGAAAGTCGAGGGGATGTCCTGCGGGCATTGCGTAAAGGCGGTAACCGAGGCGCTCAGCGCCATTAACGGCGTAGCGGATGTGAACGTCAGCTTGGAAGACGGGGAGGTGTTTTTTAGCCACGACAGCGCGCTTGCGCCGCTTGAGACGATCAGGGCTGCTATAATCGAAGAGGGGTTTAAAGTACCGGCATGACAGACATGAAGCGGAATGTCGACTGCGGATCGCTGCGGAAGGGTGACGCGGGCAGGGCGGTCGTCCTGAACGGCTGGGTTCACCGCAAGCGCGATCACGGGGGCATCTTTTTTATCAACCTGCGGGACCGTTACGGCATTACGCAGGTGACGGTGGACACCAACGGCGAACAGGCACAACTGTCGGGTATCTGCGCCGAACTGCGAAACGAATTCTGCATTGCCGTAGAGGGAACAGTACGTGCCCGCCCCGGCGACATGGTAAATCCGTCGATGGCGACCGGCGAAATTGAGGTAGAGGCATCGAAGATAGCGGTATTGAGCCGCTGCGAGGTGCTGCCCTTCCAGATCGACGAAGAATCAAACGCCGGCGAGGAACTGCGTCTTAAGTACCGCTACCTCGACCTCCGCTCGGCGGCGATGCAAAAGCGCATACGCCTTCGCAGCGACGTAGCCTTCGCCGTGCGCGAGTGGATGACG
>WRJO01000025.1 GCA_009778545.1 Treponema sp.
CAAAAAACAGTACGCCGTGCCAAAATTGCCAAAGGCGGCAAAAAAAGGGAGCAAATCAACCGCATACAATACGCCCTGAATTACACCGTCCGCCAGATAAAAGAGATAAAAGTGTATATTACGGCATGAAAGAAAAGAGATGCGTTTGTTTTAACAGTTACGCCGCTATAATTATTACAGTGGCTCTATTAGGGCTCTTGCCATGCTGACTCTTTTTATGGACACTGCTTAACGCAGTGCTTGTATTTTGGCACCCCCAGATTTTTGCCTGCCCGCGCGCGCGCCCGCGCTGCCCGCCCTGTCGGGGTTTTGCGGAATAATTGTGGGTCAAGTTTAAAGAAAAAATTATTTTCCCAGCATCTTGAATGTTACTTCGATTGTTTTTTCCGGGTCCATGGGTTTCGACAGGTGGGCGTTCATACCGCTGCCCAGGGCCTTGTCGATGTCTTCCTTGAACGCATTGGCGGTGAGGGCGACAATGGGGATCGTTTTCGCGTCGCTTCGGTCAAGGGCGCGAATCGCCATCGCCGCGTCGTAGCCGTTCATAACCGGCATCTGCACGTCCATGTAAATTATGTCGTATTCGTTTTCAGCCGACTGGTCGAATTTCTTGACCGCTTCGGCACCGTCGTTGGCCTCGTCAATCGTTATGCCGGTGGTTTCCAGCATGCTGACGGCGATAACGCGGTTGATTTCCACATCGTCCACCAAGAGCGCTTTTTTCCCCTTCAAAAGGCCCGTTATATCCTCAATCGGAACTTCCTCCGCCTGCGCATCCCCGGTTTCTTCAAGCCAAAGGTCAAATGAAAATTCGCTTCCTTCCCCAACAATGCTGTTAACGGCAATTTCCCCGCCGAACATCTGCACGATGCTTTTGCTTATCGCCAGCCCCAGGCCGGTGCCGCCGTATTTTTTTGTTATCTGATCGTCGGCCTGCTGGAATGGCTCAAACAGCGAAACAACGGCATCGGCGGGTATGCCAATCCCCGTGTCATGAACCGAAAAACTGATCAGCGCCTTTCCGCCCCGGCTTTCCTTCCAGATGATTCCGTACGAGACTTTTCCCTTTTCCGGGGTGAATTTGACGGCGTTGCCCAAAAGGTTGATCAGCACCTGCCGCAGCCGCAGGGAATCGCCCCGGTAGAAAATGTTCGCCGGAAGTGCAAAGCGGGTCTCAAAAATTACGTGCTTTTCATCGCAGCGCGGCTGAATGATCGCCGCAACGGTCTGTGCAAGCTTGAGGAGGTCCATGTCTTCCATGACGAGCTCAATTTTTTCAGCCTCGATTTTCGAGATGTCGAGGATGTCGTTTAACAGGCCGAGAAGGTGCAGCGAAGATGTTTCTATCTGAGCGATGTTCGCCATCACGTCGTCAATGCGGTACGATTGCTGGGACAGTTTTTTCTTGACGATTCCCGTCATGCCGATGATGGCGTTCATGGGGGTGCGTATCTCGTGGCTCATCCGCGCGAGGAAATTTCCCTTGTGCTGATTGGCGAGTTTCGCGTCGGTAACCGCTTCTTCCAGCAGTTCCTGCTGTTCCATCAGTTCGGTAACGTCCGTCGAAGTGATGATGTAGCCGATTTTATTGCCGTCTTTGTCGGTAAGGTAGCTGGCCTCTCCCTTGAAATAGCTTCCCAGGTCTTTTCGCAGCAGAATTTCCGTTTCGCGCCCTTCATGCAGGGCCTTTATCGGATCGTACACGGAATTGGCAGGGTACAGGCTGATTTCCGAATAGTTCTTTCCCAGAACGTCTTCGATCTTTTTGTTCAGGGCGGTCAGGCCGTTATCGTTCATGAAGACCACGCCAAGGTCCATGTCGGTGATACAAATCGGCCCCCGGTCCGCCGCCGCAAGGCTGTCGGCCATCTCGTCAAAAGCATTGGCGAGCGTCCCTATTTCATCCATTACCGGCGGGTGGAACCTGAAATGCCGCTGGCCGGCGCGGAAGATCGATATCCCCTTGATTAGGTTGGTGATGCTGGAAGTAAATATCGAAGATATCCAGATGGCGACAAGCACCACCAGAAATATCGTAAGGCCGGAAGCTATTCCCATCTGGAGGGTGGTGTTTACGAGGTTTGACGACAATATGTTGTTTGCCGCGATGCCCGCCGCAGTAAGCGCCTCGTCGGTATTGACGATGATGTTCTGCAGCTCCTTTTCGGTTTCGTGCGCCGGCCGGTTAAAGTCGTCAAGCCCCGCGCCGATTGCCACAAAGCCAAACCCCCGCCTTGTTTTTCCGTAATTGCCGGTGTAGTACGGGATCGTCGCGGCGGTATTCGGCTTCCAGACGCCGCTCCAAAAAATCAAAAACGAGCCCGAGCCGCCCTCTTTGGTAAGGTCGAACCAGCCGGTGCATTGCGGGGCGTTGTTCAGGTAGCGCCCGTCAAGGCCCACAAGCCCCGCCGCAGTAAGCTGCGAAGCAGGGCGTTTGCTGCGGGACTGTTCGTGGAACACCGGCACGGTTTTGATAAATTCCGCATAGCCCAATTTTGATTCCTGCCAGTCCCGGTAGATCGATTCTTCAAGCCAGGGAACCTGGGGTTCGCCCGTCTCGGCGTTAAAGCCCACAATCGAATGATGCCGGGGATGGGCGATGCTCCGGCACTGGTAGTCCCAGATAAAGGCATAGTTCCCCTCAAGGGCGCTGGGCATTTCCACATACCGTTCTGCCATGGGCGTTATGTGGTCGACAAATTCCAGGATGTGGTCATGGTCAAGGGCCAGGGTGACATAGCCGGTTATCCGCCCACCGCGAACCACAGGTGCCGCCCATCGAATCAGCCCCTTAAAGCGTCTGCCGTTGGGGTTTTCCTGCCCCGCATAGGCCTCTTCCCTCGGGCGGTACGAAATGCCCCGTTCCGCAGCGTTATCCGGCGTGTACATTCCAATCAGCCGGCTGCCGACATATTCGCCGATCACGTCGGAAACGTAAATTTCGCCGGCCCGCAGGTTTCCCAGTTCGCTGAAATAGGTTTCCGCCCGCACGAACGTGTTCATCCGGTTGGACACGTTTCTCCGGCGGCTGTCGGTCGCGTTTGAAGTAGTCACCTTGACGACCTCGTTTCCGGCAAGGTCAATGAAGGTCATTTCAAGGTACAGGGGGCGGGTTTCCATTTCCCACAGGTCGGGGGGGCGGTTTTGGTAGTTGGAGTCGTTTTCGCTGTTGGTCGACAGCGATACGGAACCTTCGGGAAGCGGTTCTGCCGGCACCCACGAAATGCCGTCCCTGCCAAGCACCCAGTCCCGTTTGGCAACGAGCCTGCCCATTTTGTGTTCCAGAAAATGACGGTAGGAATTTTCGCCCGGTTCGATTCCCGCTGCGTACAGGATGTCGTTGTCCCGCTGGTACAGAAAATCGGCAATCCTGTTTGCCAAATCGGTGCTGGTTCTTTCAAGCTGGGATATCGCGGAATTGTTGAGGGACTCAACGGAATCTCCCACGGCGATATGCCCCATCGTCGTAAGGGCGTCGTTGGCTTCGTCCCTCATCGCGCCGACGCTGTGCTTCAGTTCCGTTCCCAGATAGTCGAACTGGTTAAAGGCGACCAGCGTCAGCGCCACCAGGGGAATTACCGTAATCAGGACAAAAATGATGATCAGCTTGGCCCGCATATTCAGGCCCATTTTGGTCAGGATGCGCCCGATGGTGGAGGCTATGCGGAGGTCTTTCTTCATGTGTCCCCAATCCTAAACAGCCATTTAAAAAACCGCACGATTGCGTTGAATATGCGGCGGAAAAAGCCGGGGTTTTGCAGTTGGTAAATTCTTTTTGTCGCTTCTGCCACTTCTTCCATGTTAAAGTCGCGCCGCTGGATGTTTTCTTCAACTTCAAGTTCCAGCCTCGCCAGTTCGTTGGAGCTTTCGGATATCACCGCGTTTATGGTGCGCCAGCCGAGGTGCTTTGCCGCTTCCAGCCTCCTCCCTCCGGCAATGAGCACGTTGGTTTTGCTTATTACGATGGGGCTTATCTGGCCGTACCGCTTGAGGCTCTCCGCAAGGCCTTCCAGGTCGCCCATGTCTTTGCGGATTCTTCTTCTGACAATGATATCCTTGATGGGTACCTGCATCTTTATTTCCCGCTAATCCGTAAGGGGGTTATATTCGGGAATCTCCAGCCCGAAATTAAGATCCCCTTCCTGTGCAGTATGCATTACCACGTTAGCATCGGCCTGGCCATATTCGCTTTCGCTGCCTGTGTCTGATGCGGCAGTTTCCGCTGCGGCATTGGCCGGATTTTGCCGGTCGCCATCCGGCTCGAACCGGAGGGGAAGTTCCGCCCAGTCCCGTTCCGGCGGAGAGTACAGGATGTCGGGCATCGGTATGTCCATCCGATCGTCGTCCCCGTCCAGGATGGTGTTGAACGACCATGTGATGGAATTTTGCGGGGGGGTATTCTGGCCGGTTCTGCGGTTGTTGGCGCTGTTCGCCGTATTTCTGGTGTTGGTGTTGGAGTTGCGGTTGTTGCGGTTCTGGTTCTGGGCAGGGGGCGCCGCAGGAAAGAGATCCTCCGACAGTCTGGGCATGGTAAAAGATGCGAGCAATGAAGGATCGTCCAGCCCCAGCGTGCTTTCGCGCATCGTTGAAAACGCCGTTGTTGAAGTCCACGAGCCGTCGCCGTGCAGGTCGCAGGCGCGGGTTGGCTGCGTCCCGGCAAGGAAGGGAAGGGTAGCATCTTTTTCGTTGCATGCCGGCGTTTTCAGCAGGCCGGATTTGGCGCAGACCGTTACATCGATTATGCCGGTTGCCGGCCTTGGAAAATCGCGGTAGGGAAGCCCCTGGTGGATTTCCCTCATGTAGTCGCCCCACACCGGGCCGGAGAGGGTGGAGCCGGTGAGATCAACGCCGAGGGAATTGCCCGGCCGGTCAAAGCCGAACCAGATCGCCGTGGTATAGTAGGGGCTGTACCCAATCGCCCACGCGTCCGCCCAGTTTTGAGTGGTGCCGGTTTTTCCCGCGACAGGCATCCTGAATGCTTTTCCGTTTTCGTCCCTGAAGGTAAACTTGGCGCCCCAGCCGGCGCCGTTTGCCAGGCTTCCTTCTTCAACGGTCTTTTCAAGGATCCTGGTCATTATGTAGGCGTTTTCCGGGCTGATTACCTGGTTGTTTCCCGCGCGCCGCTGCTGCAGCCTGAGTTCCCGCTCCGTATCCAGCACAATCCTGCCGTTGCGATCCTCTACCGAGCGGATCGCGATGGGGGTTACTTCGCGGCCCTGGTTGCCGAACGTCGCGTAAGCCATCGCCATTTTCAGCGGAGACGTGGAGATGATCCCCAGCCCCAGGGGGTACACGCGGGGGAATGTATTGCGGATTGTCGTCTGATCGTTAATTCCCAGCAGCGCGGCGGAACGTTCGATGGTAAGATCAAAGCCGATGGTGTCCAGCACCTTGATCGAAGGAACGTTCATTGAATGGGACAGGGCGTTGTACAGCAAAACCGGGCCGTTCCACGCCCCCCTGAAGTTAAGGGGGATGTAGGGGGTGCTGTCTTCGTTGTAAAAAACGATAGGAAGGTCGTAGATCAGCGATGCCGGGGTAAGCTTCTTGCTGTCGATCGCCGCAGAATAGTACAGCGGCTTGAACGACGATCCCGGCTGCAAATTCCCCTGGCTGGCGCGGATAAGCTGGTTCGACTCGTCGTACTTCGATCCGCCGATGATGGCGGTAATATAGCCAGTCTGGTTTTCAATGGAGACAAGCGCCCCTTCAACCACGTTTTGTTCCGTGGTGGTTTTCAGGTTCCCGAACCCCGCGTTGGTAATTTCCTTGATGTCCGGAATGCCGAACGCAAGGCCGGCCATGTCTACGATATGATTCACCGTTTTTGTGTAGTGCGAGATCGATTTTTGCTCGTTCTGCGCCGAAGACGTTGAATGGATGTCCCGTAGATCGAAAACCAAAGTGAGAAGGTCAACAACGGGAATGTAGGTGCGTTCTGCCTGGACGTTGCTCCTTCCCTTTGACCGCGCGAATTCCCTGTTTGCCCTTATTAGCCCCTCTGCCATGAATTTTTCCGCCGCTTCCTGGTGGCGCAGGTCCATGGTGGTATGCACCGTGTAGCCGTCGCGGTAATAATCCATGGTGCCGTACATCATGCCGTTCAGTTCGCGGCGGACGTATTCGCTGAACCAGGGGGCCTTGTCCTCGCGGTGGAAGTAGGCGGCGGTGGAAGCGCGGGTATAGTCGTAATTGTCCCAGTAGTCGTTAAACGACGCTTCCGCTTCTTCCGGCGTCGCATAGCCGAATTCGATCATGCGGTCCAGCACAAAGCGCTGGCGGTTCATGGCAAGGTTGGGGTTGTCCAGCGGGTTGTACCGTGAAGGGCTGGAAAGCTGGATGACCAGCAGCGCCGCTTCGGCAAGGGTAATGTCTTTCGCGCTGTGCCCGAAGAAATATTTGCTCGCCGCTTCCACGCCGTAGGTTCCCGGCCCCATGTACATGTAGTTCAGATATATTTCCAGTATCTCGTTTTTCGTATAACGCCGCTCCATCTGGAAAGCCCACCACAGCTCTTTAACCTTTCTGCGGTAGGAACGTTCGGTACGGTCGGTATACAGGGTTCCGGCAACCTGCTGGGTGATGGTAGAGCCGCCGCCCATCGGCTTTCCGATAACCTGGCCGACGACGGCGCGGACGATGCCCCGGAAACTGAATCCCTTGTGGCTGTAAAAACTCGGGTCTTCCCTCGCAAGCACCGCATGAATAAGGTGGCGGGGAAGTTCGCTCAGGGAAACCATTTCCCGTTTTTCATCTGCCGAAAATTCGGTTATCAGGATTCCATTGATGTCCAGTATTTTGGTCGGCAGCGCCGGTGCGAATTCGACAAAATTTTCATGGTTTTTAATATTGGCCGTTTCCGCCAGGGTAAACCCCAGCACGACACCGATAACCGCCGCAGCGATAATTGTAATGCCCGCGAGAATTTTTGCGACTGTACCGGAAACCACGGAAGATCTCCCACGCTTTCCCATACCTACAACCTATGGCAGTATATAGGAAAAGTCAAGGTATATGGAAAGTAAGCGGGGTAAATTTAAAAAGGCCGGTTTTCACCGGCCCATGCCCCTTGAGGCATATCGGACACATAGTGATTTGGGAGGGGAACTACATGTCCGACACATTGAATATCGGCCAATATCCCCCGTTCCTTTAGCGCTATTTAGAGGCCTTTTCAGTTGGTTTCTTCCACGTCGATGTCCACGGCAAGGGCAATGCGGTAGGTTTTCCCCTTTTCTATGCTGATGGTTCTGGTGAGCGAATAGTCGCCGACCTGGAATTTTGCCTCATGCGTACCGGGTTCCACGGGAATGGGGCCGCTTGTCCGCGAAATCAGCCGGTTATTAAGGTAAATTTGGGCGTTTTCCGGCGCTTCAAAGATGATCAGCGGCGTTGGATCCTGTAAATTGACGGTTAAGTCATGTATTTTTGCTCGTTCTATCATAAAACGACGGCTTTCGTTGCGGTATTCGTCGGAAAGTACCACCAAATGATGCTCACCTTCCTTTAAGAGCCGTTCCTCGCCGGTATTTTCAATAAGGACGTCGTCGATGAGCACGGTAAACGGCCTTCCGGCAAGCTGCTGCGGATAGCGGAAATTCAGCCTGACCGCCCCTTCGTCGCCGAAGATCGGTTTTGCCGTAAAGTGGAAGCGCATGCTTTCCAGTTCCTCGCTTAGGCCCTTGATTATGGGCATCAGCCGGAAGAGGATTGGAAAGGATGCAGGCGGGACGATTGCCGGGGAAACCGTGGCGTAAGGGCCCGTCCTTAGCCCGTGGGACGCGCGGACGGGAATTTGGTAAATGGTTTTTATCCTGCTCGGCAGGGGATCAAAGGCGATGCGCCGGCCTTCAAGATCGTTAACTCCCACGGAAGGGGCGGGTGAAAGTTCCGAATAGACAAGCATCGCAAGGCTGCCCTGGTACAGCAGCCATTCCTGGGGCGCGGTCAGCTCGATCTCCACGCCCCGGAAAAAACGGGTGTCGGCGCCCAGCAGAATTACAGCCGAGGTGTTATGCGCAAGATGGATTGACGAGCCTTCTGGACTTTCAGCGGAGATCAGCATCTCCCCGGCAACCAGCGCGCGCAGCGATTCCGCTTCCGCCTGAGATGCAAAGATAGAGACACACACTGCCCATATAACAATTCGCCGCATGTTCAATGCCCGCCGAAAAGGTGTTTGTCGGGATCCTGCGCCCTTCCGTTGTGTCTCAGTTCAAAGTGCAGATGAGGGCCGGTGGACTGCCCGGTAGATCCCACCCATCCGATAAGGGTACCCGATCTTACCGCCGCATGCAAGGTTGTCCCTATTCTCTGCAGATGGCCGTACAGGCTTGCCCAGTTATTATCATGCCTGACAATAATGTAGTTCCCGTAAACGGGATCGCTGCCGGTTTCGGTAACGATGCCGTTTCCTGCGGCGTATACTTCGGTTCCCGCAGGGGCGGCCAGATCAACGCCCTCGTGGAGGCGGACGTTTCCCGTTACCGGATTCCGCCGCATCCCAAAGCCGGAGGTCATGCGGTAGGACCGCAGCGGGAAGCTGAAGCCCCGGTTGAGAAAAAATGCCCGCTCGGTGGTGTTGTAATCGCCGCCGGGGAAAAAGTGGAAAACGCCGCCGACGGTGAGCACCGCCGAGTCGCCCTCAATTGGCGGAAAGTGGCTGGATGCCAGCAGTTGTTCCAGATCGGATGCAGGATCCTGCGGCACGAACAGCCCCGGCGCTGACGGCAGCAGCAGATTTTTGCCCGCCTCGACCATCGCCGGGTTGTCCAGGCGGTTCAGGCTGGCGAGGGTGGAATACGGTATGCTGCAGCGGGCGGCGAGGGAATAGATCGTGTCCCCTTCGGCTGCGCGGTACTGGAACACGGTAAGGGAATTGGCGACGGCGAGGACGCCTTCGCGGTGGTCGCCCCGGCGGCTTACGGTAAGGTTGAAGACGCGCCTGCGGTTTGCCTCCACGTCGGCGATGTACTGCCTAAAGTTGCCGTCCCGGCTGTCCAGCCGCTCAATGACGGGAAAGGCAAGGGCCGCCGGTTCCCCTTCCGGCGCGGCTTCCTGCGCGTGGCAGAAAAAAGCGAGCAAAAAAAAGGCAAGGGAAATTCCCTTGCCGTATTTTCCCATAACCTTCTGAACTATTCGCCGGCTATGGCTTCTACCGGGCACGCGCCGATACATGCGCCGCAGTCCACGCATTTTTCTGCGTCAATAGCGCGTTTGCCGTCTTTCTCGGCGATCGCCTCTGTGGGGCATTCGCTGTCGCAGGTTCCGCAGTTTGTGCAGGCATCACTGATTTTGTGGGCCATATCATACCTCTCTTTATATTTAAGATATGGCAAGGATACCATGAATGTCATATAATTGCAATACCCATTAGAGAAGCATGACCGGAAAAGATACGTTGCGTTACCTTAACAGCCCTGGGGGAGAAGCCCTGTTCGCGCCGCTTTACGGCCCAAGTGCCGCCGCGCGGGAACGGCAGCGGTATGCCGTGCTGGCAGATGGGGTGGCGGCGGGAAATCCCCGGCTGTTCAGCGCGCCGGGACGCACCGAGTTGGGGGGGAACCACACCGACCACAACCGGGGCAGGGTGCTCGCCGCTGCAATCCAGATGGATGCCGCCGCCGCCGTCGTCCCACGAGGCGATCGCACGGTATTCTTCCGCTCAACCGGCTTTCCCGACGTCCTCGTTTCCCTGGACGGACCGGACGGCAAACCGGATCTTTCCCCAAAGCCGGAAGAGCGTGGGAAGACCGAATCGCTGGTGCGGGGCATCGCTTCCGGGTTTGCCGATCGCGGCGTAGAAGTCGGCGGCTTTAGCGCGAATGCCTCTTCCACGGTGCTGCCCGGCTCCGGCCTGTCCTCTTCTGCGGCGGTGGAAGTGCTGATAGCGAAAATCTTCGATTGTTTGTACGGCGGCGGCCGCTGTTCCGCCGTCGAATTGGCCCGCATCTGCCAGCAGGCGGAAAACGCCTTTTTCGGCAAGCCCTGCGGCCTGATGGATCAGGCGGCCTCTGCCTGCGGCGGGGCGGTCGCCATTGATCTTGCCGATCCCTCCTCCCCGCAGGTTAGAAGGATCGGTTTTGACCCTAAGGCGGCGGGCTACGCCCTCTGCGTAGTAAATACGCGGGGAAGCCACAGCGACCTTACCCCCGACTATGCCGCCATACCGCAGGAAATGGGAGACGTCGCCCGCTTCTTCGGCAAATCCTTCCTTAACGAGATCGACCTGCCGCAGCTGCTTTCCGCCGCGCCGGAGGTACGAAAGATTGCGGGCGACCGCGCCCTGCTGCGGGCGATTCATTTTTTCAACGAAAACGGCAGGGCAGACGCAATGGCGGCGCTGATTGAAGAACTTGCCGCCGCCGCAGAGCCGCAAAAATGGGGTATAATGGGGCGTTTTTTGGATATCGTCAACGAATCGGGGGATTCCTCGTGGGAGCTTTTGCAGAACATGTATTCAGCCCGTAACCCCCGCGAGCAGGGGCTTTCGCTGGCCCTTGCCGCGTCCAGGGAATTTTTCCGCGAGCATGGGCTGCGCGCCGCCTGCCGCGTGCACGGCGGGGGCTTTGCCGGAACCGCCCAGGCGTATGTTCCCGCCGAGGCGCTCGAAGGCTACCGTTCGCGCATGGACGCGCTTTTTGGTCCCGGCTCGCTTGCCGAACTGTGCATACGCCCCGTTGGGGCTGTGGAGATTGCGCCGTGTTAGCTGAATTTTTTCTACGCCTTTTATCCCAGGCTTCCGGCCTGACCGTCCCCTTAAGCCTGTTTTTGCTGGCCCTTGTCTTTCCGGTTCTGTTCATACTGATCTTCCGTCGGCTGCTTCTGAACCGGAAAATTCCGTCTGAAAGCGGAAATCCGCCCGATGAGATTCCCGCCGAGCTGGAAGAGCTTGAAGCGGCGGACGACGATATGCCCCTGCCGCCTGCCGAAGCGGATCACGCAGCCCGCCGGTTAAATTCGTTTATTCCCGTGGAATTCCTCCACCTTCTGAAAAAAAAGTCGGTGGCGGAACTCAAGCTCGGCGATCATCTCAAGCAGGAGATGACGATCTTCTTTTCCGATATTAGGCAGTTCACCGAATTGTTTGAAAGCCTTTCGCCGGAAGAAGGATTTAAGTTCATCAATTCCTATCTTACCCGGGTTGTTCCCGTTATCGTCGAGTACGGCGGCTTTGTCGACAAGTACATAGGCGATGCCGTTCTTGCGCTGTTTCCACAGTCCAACGGGGCAGACATGGCCGTCCAGGCATCAATCGAAATTCAAAAACGTCTGCGCGAATACAACAACCACCGCACCAAAAGCGGATACCGCAAGCTGGAGATTGGCGTGGGGATTCACACCGGCGTGCTCATACTCGGCGTGGTGGGCGTCCACAACCGGATGCAGAACACCGTTATCTCCGACGCGGTAAACCTTGCGAGCCGGGTTGAGGGGCTGACCAAGGCATTCGGGGTTTCGATGGCGATAAGCGGGCAGACATTCCAGAAACTTGAACACCCCGAGGACTACATGTTCCGCTACCTGGGGAACGTCAAGGTAAAGGGAAAGGGCGAGCCCACCCGCGTGTACGAGATTCTCAACGGCATTGACGACGAACAGGTGGAAAAAAAGATGCAGACCAACCGGTTTTTCGAACAGGGGCTGTTCAGCTTTGTGCAGAAAAACTATACCGAGGCGATGGAGAATTTTACCAGCGTTCTTGACATTCTGCCCGGCGACCTTGCCGCATGCATATATCTGGAACACTGCGAAGAAAAATTAGCAAATAACAAATAACAGTTACAAGGAGGGAGACATGAACGATACATTTTCACAGGACATAGCCGAACTGTTCGACCGGATTCAAAAGGCGGAACACCTTGTCGCGATGACGGGCGCGGGCGTCAGCACGCTTTCGGGCATTCGGGATTTTCGCGGCAAGAATGGTTTGTACAACGACATGGACGCGGAAAAAATTTTTGACATCAATTATTTTGAACGGGACCCTTCGCTGTACTACACTAAAGCGGGATCGTTCATCTACAACCTCGACGAAAAAGAAGCGTCCGTGGTGCATACCGTGTTAGGCGATCTTGAAAAGCGGGGACTTCTCAAGGCGGTGATAACCCAGAACATCGACCTGCTCCACCAGAAGGGGGGGAGCAAAAGGGTGATTGAGGTACACGGCTCGCCGGGGACCCATTACTGTCTTCGCTGTGCGGGGGTGCGGATGGGTTTTGAAGAAGCCGCCGCGATTGTCCGCTCCGGGGCGATGCCCCTTTGCCCCAAATGCGGCAGGGTCTTGAAACCGGCGATTACCTTTTTCGGCGAAAGCCTGCCCGCCCAGGCACTGCGGGAAGCGTCGGAAGAATCGCAGCGCGCCGACCTGATGCTCGTGTTAGGAACCAGCCTGACCGTCTACCCCGCCGCCTCGCTTCCCGAATACACCCTCCGATCCGGCGGCGACATCGTCATCGTGAACAACATGCCCACCCCGCTCGATAGCCACGCGCTCATGCGCTTCGACGAACTGGAACCGGTTTTCGAGGCACTGCGTAGTTTGCTATCAGCGAGTAATAACGAATAAAATTTATTGAGTTAACTCTCACGGAGGCACAGAGGCACAGAGGTTAGGAAAAGTTAGGATGGATGCAAATCGCTTATCCCTAATCTTCCTCTGCGCCTCCGCGCCTCTGCGTGAAATATTGCCAATAATGCCCCTGCGCTATTTCAGAAAGCGTTTGTCCTTTTCTTCAAGATCGAATCCCAGTGTGCCGCCGGGGTTCATGATGTTGTCCGGATCAAAGTGCTTCTTGAGGGCGCGGTAGATGGCGTGTTCGTTGCGCCCGATGCTGCCTTCCAGCCAGGGGCCGAACAGCTTGCCGATGCCGTGGTGGTGGCTCATCGCCGCTCCCGATTTCTGAATCGCGTCCAGTATGCCCGCGTGGAAGCGTTTGAATTCCTCCGGGTCATGTTCGCGGGTGATAAATATAAAGTACAGGTTCGCCCCCTGGGGGTAGACGTGGCTCATGTGGGTCATGCACACCGTGTTGGGGCGGCTCTTGACAAAAGCTCGTACGTCGCGGTGAACCTGGCTCATGTTGCTCCAGTTAACGGTGCACTCCATCGTGTCCATAACAATGCCAAAGTCCTGCAGGGTGTCGCGCAGGTCGGGATCGCTGAAACGGCCGTGTTCCCAGCTTTTGGTAACAATGCCGGACAGCCAGATGCCGCCGTACCGTTTTGCTATGCGGTGCACGTTCTTTGCGCAGTTGCGGGAAAAGCCCGCCTCGCCGTTGGTAAAACCAAGGTACAGGCACATCTCGTTAATTTTAAAACCCTTGCTGGAAAAGAGTAGTTTGAGCGGGCTGTCCATAACGCCGTAGTTGTGCAGCATGATGCTGGTTTCCTCGGGGTCGGAAAGCCGGAATACCGAAGGATGCCCCCCCTCGCTCTGTATAATCTCCCTCGCCGCAGACTGCGCGGTCTCCCAGTCCTTGAACATATACGAAAAGCGTTTGATGGTTTTGGGCATGTGGCGGAAAATTTTCAGCGTTACATGGGTGAGCACGCCGAAGGTTCCCTCGCTGCCCATCATGATCTGGTCAATGTCGGGGCCGGTCGCCTTGCTGGGATAGCGGTCGGTTGAGATGTTCCCCACCGGAGTGGCATAGTCCTGGCCCTTCACAATATCCTGAATGTCGCCGTAATAGGTTGAATTCTGCCCGGAGCTGTGGGTCACCGCCCAGCCGCCCACCGAGGAATATTCAAAGCTCTGGGGGAAGTGGCCGCAGGTATAGGCCCGCTTTGCGCCGAATTTGGTTTGGGCGTTGTTCAGGGTTTCTTCCAGCTTGGGGCCGCTCATTCCTGCTTCCACGGTGATCGTCTGATCGATTTCGTTGAAGCTCACTACCTTGTTGAAGCGCAGCCGCAGGTCCAGGGATATCCCGCCCCTTACACATTCCACGCCGCAGGTTACCGAAGATCCGCCGCCGTATACATAGAGGGGGATTTTTTCCGCCGCGCAATACTCCACGATCTTTTCGATCTGTTCTTTGGTGTCGGGGTAGAGCACCGCGTCGGGAACATTTTCGACCTTCTGGTGCCGCAGGCGCATGATGTCGTACATGGTTTTGCCGTACGCCACCGACAGCCGTGCGTAATCGTCGGTGCGGACAAAGTCTCTGCCCACCAGTTCCTGAAAGTGGGCGATTTGGGCAGGCGACAAGTTGCCGGGCAGGTTGTACTTTACCTCGTCCAGGCCAAGGTTCTCGCTGTAGTCTTTAAAGGTATCGTCGCTCAGGCCAAACTGATCCCGTATAAGCTGGTACAGGGATTCCCTTGGGGCTTTTATTTTATTGGGATCGCCCCATTTAAAAATGGAACGGTATGAGTTTGCGGGAATTTTTCCGCTGAACCATTTGGGTTCAAATTGTTTGTACCTGGGGGCCATGTCAGATTCCTCCTGAAAGTTTTTTGCTTGTTTCTATTTTTGCGTATAACGGCGAAAGTTTGTCAAATATTTTTGCGAAAATTTCTCCGTAGATTTCTTCATAAACCGCGTGGGCCTTTGGATCTGGGTTGAATTCATCCTTGATGTGCACCATCGACTCGATGCCTTCGTTATACGAAGAGAAGATGCCCTTTCCCACAAAGGCCGCCATAGCCGCGCCGATGCCGGTTACCTCGTGGGTCTGGATGCGGTACACGGGAAGCCCGAACTGCGACGCGGTGATCCGGCAGACCTCGGCGCTCTGGCTGCCGCCTCCGGCGACATATATCCTGCTGACCTGTATCTTGCCCCGCTTTTCCATACCCCGCAGCCCCTCCATGAGGGCAAAATTGATCCCCTCGATAATGGAACGGTAAATGTGGATTCGGGTATGCACGTCGGAGAAACCGATGATCGCGCCCTTGGCAAAGGGCATATTCACGCCGGGGGTAAAATAGGGCTGCATGACGAGTCCCTGGCAGCCTGGGGGGATTTCCTTAAGCCGCTCATCCAGGAGCATTTCGGCGCTGGTTCCGCTGCGCTCTGCTTCCATCACTTCTTTGGCGGCAAACTCCCGCTTGAACCAGGAAAGGAGCCAATAGCCCCGGTAAATTTCAATTTCGGGATTGTAGTAGCCGGGGGCTACTGACGGGTAGGCGGGCATGAAGGGCGTAGGCTCGATGTACCGCTTTGTGGCAAGCTGCACCGTCGCGGTGGTCCCGAAACTCAAACCGGCCTTGTCCTCCGACAGGCAAGACAGGCCGAGGGTTTCGCAGCCCTTGTCGCTTCCCGATACGATGTAGGTAATGCCGGCTTGTATGCCCGTTTCTTCCGCCGTTTTGGCGGTAATGTCGCCGAGAATCGTTCCCGGTTCCACAAGGTCGAAAAATTTTCCGTCGTCAACTTCCCAAAGTGCCCGCTTGATGTCTCCGGCCTTGAGCCATGTCCGGTTTTTGAAATCGAAGGGGATGTGGCCGATTACGCTGGCGGTTGAGTCGGCAAGGTTCCCGCAGAATTTATAGTTGAGCCAGGTTGAGATAAACACAAACTTGTCGGTCTTTGCCCATATCTCCGGTTCGTTAACGGAAACCCAGTTGCAATGGCTGACGCGGCGCTGCAGCGCGATCCCCTCGCTCATCCCGACCAGGCCGAAGAGCATTCCGGCAATCGCAGGCACGGGGGGAAGGTTTTCCGCCTTGCGGTCGTCAAGCCAGAGGATAACGTCCCGCAGGGGGTTGTAATCCCTGTCCAGGCAGAGGCAGGTGTCGCGGATTGTTGCGCTGGTAACGGCGATGATGTCCTGCCAGAGGGAGCCGGATTTTTCCTTGAGGGCGAGGCTTGTTTCGCAGAGGCTCTTCCAGTAATAATCCGGCTTCTGTTCGGCCCAGCCCGGATGTTTGGAAAAATACGGCGGGTCAAACACCTTCTGGACTTTCTGAAGAATTTCGCCTTTGGCATTTATCAGCAGGGCGCGCATGCTCTGGGTTCCCAGATCAAATGCAAGAATCAACGGTTCGCTCATGCTTCCTCCCTCAACATATTGCTTGTTGTAATAATATCAACGCCCAGACCAAGCGCGTTTACCGCTACGGCTTCCCCGATACCCAGGGGGCGGCTAACGGTGATGGTATTAATTAATTGCATCAGTTCCAGAATTTTTCCTTTGGGAACATCTCCGGCGGTTCGTACCGGCAGTACGGGGATGCCGGGGAAAGAGGTGCGGACAGTGGTTGTCAGCGAGCGGGTAGGGTTGGTCATTTCCGTTTTTGCGAAGTCGATGCCACGTTTGCATTGGTTGCCGCTGACCGCGAAGTCTTCGCCGTCAACCTTTCCTTCGACACTGAGGCGGCAGCCGTTGGGACATACGATGCAGAGTATTGTTTTCATCAGCACTGCTCCATGGTTGCGCGGATCCTGTCGCCCGCCTTCAGTCCCGCTTCGCCCAGACGCAGGCTGAGCCGTTCCATTTCGGGCGGCCGCATCAGGCTGAACTGTTTGGTAAAAATTTCCTTTCCGTTGGCGGTAAACCGTATTCGCGTTTTGCCCCGTTCGTCTCTGGAGCGGAGGAACACCGTGGTTTCCGTTTCCAGGCGATCCAGATCGAGCCGCTGGGGACTCATGCACAGGAAGTTGGAATCCGTTTCAAAATCGGCCATGTTTCGCTGCCCGCCGTCCGTACCGGCAGCGGCGAAGGCGGCCGCGCTTTTGCCCGCTTCTTCCCCGCTTTCGGAAACATAGTCTACCAGGTCGTTTACCAGCAGGGCGTTGCCGCAGCTAAATACGCCGGGGATCTCCGTCATGCAATGCTGGTCGCAGACGGGGCCTTTGGTCGCTCCGTGAATCGGAACGCCGAGGCTTTCGGCGAACTCGTTCTCCGGGATTAGTCCCACGGAGAGGATCAGGCCGTCACATTCGATCCGTTCCTCGGTTCCGGGGATTGGCCGCATCGCTTCGTCGGTGGCCATGATCTCGACCGCTTCCAGCCGCTCATGTCCGAATACCCGGCTGACCGTGCGGCTGGTGTGCAGAGGGATGTCAAAATCGTCGAGGCACTGGGCGATGTTGCGCGAAAGGCCCGACGGAGTTGATTTCGCTTCGTAAACACCCAGCACCTGCGCCCCTTCCAGGGTGAGCCGCCGGGCCATGATAAGGCCGATGTCGCCGGAGCCGAGGATCACGCAGCGGCGGCAGGGTAGCTGCCCGAGGATGTTGGTGTAGAACTGGGCTGTTCCGGCGGTAAGAACCCCTGCGGGCCGCGTGCCGTAAATGGAAGCCTGCCGCGCCGTCCGTTCCCGGCAGCCGGTGGAAAGTACCAGCGCTTTGGCGAAGATCCGGTCGATGCCGCCGCTCCCGCTGAGGACCAGTTCAAAGCCGCCGGGACGTTTGTCCATCCGCACGACAAAATTTTGCAGATATACCTGTACGGCGGTTTTTTTAAGTTCTTCTATGTACCGGTGGGAGTATTCGGGGCCGCTGAGTTTTTCGCCAAAGCGGATCAGGCCGAAGCCGTCGTGAATGCACTGTTTCAAAATGCCGCCGAGCCGGTTTTCCCGCTCAACAAGCGCCGTTTTTGCCCCGGCCCTTTCGGCTGCTGCCGCCGCCGCCAGCCCCGCCGGCCCACCGCCAATGACCGCTACATCAAACTGAGTCATACGTTCCCCTTTGTCGGGCCGTAGAGGACCCTGCTATCGCCGCCGCTTTTGCCGACTGCTTCGAGGGGGGCGCCTTTTTCTTCGGCGATAAGCTGCAGGACAAGGGGGCCGCAGAAGCCGCCCTGGCAGCGGCCCATTCCCGGACGCACACGGCGCTTTACCCCGTCTACCGTGTCGCAGGGAACGGGGCGGCGGAGGCTGTCGATAATTTCTCCCTTGCTCACTTCTTCGCAGCGGCAGAGGATGATCCCGTAATCGGCGTTTTGCTTAATCATTGCCGCCCGCTCTTCGTCGCTCATGGCGGCGATGTGGGGAATGCGCTCCCGGATGGGATTAAAGTCGCTGGGCGGCGCTGTGTGCCCCGCCGCTTCGAGCATTTCCGCAGCCCAGGCCGCCACGTCAACGGCGATGCCCGGCGCGGCGGTAAGCCCCGGCGACTGAATCCCCGCCGCGTGGATAAGGTTGGCGCATCTGCGCCCCTTGCAGACGATAAAATCTTCCTCGTAAACGGGGGCCCGTACGCCGGTAAAAAAGGTGATAAGCTGCCCCGTGTTCAGCCGGGCGCAGGTGGCGGTGAATTTATGTATCGTTGTTTCTATTGATTCCCGTGTTACGGCGAAATTTTCCCGTTCAGGAGTTTCCACCGCGTCGGGGCCGATCAAAATGTTCCGGTGGACGGTGCTGATAACGCCGCCTCCCTTGGTGTGGGCCTTCTTTGAAGAAGTCCCCAATTTTGCCACGATGGTATTGGCCAGCGCCTGGGTGAATTTTTTATCGAGGATCGCGTTGCTGCCCTTGCGGGGATGTATCGAATAAAACCGGTCGCCTGCCATTGCGGCTATTTCATCGGCGAAAACCCCGGCGGCGTTTATTACGATTTTTGGATAAACCGTGCCCCTGTTGGTTTTTACCGCCGCGATCTGTCCGCCGCCGGTTTCCATTCCAAGCACGGCGGTGTCAAGGCTGATCCGCGCGCCGTTCTGTACGGCGTTCTCCCCGCAGGCAATGGTGAGGTTGTAGGGGCACACAACCCCGGCGGAGGGGAAGTACAATGCCGCGGTTATGGTTTCTTTAAGGCCCGGTTCCAGGCGGTGGAGTTCTTTTTTGAGGACTACCCTGGCAGGAACGCCCACCCACTTCCAGTATGCCAGGCTGAGGTACAGGCCGGGTATGATAAGGGGGTTGCTGAAACAGAGGAATTGGCCGCTGCGGTTAAAATCGACGTTCAGCTCTTCGCAGAGCTTGTCATAGAGAGCGTTTCCCTTCCGGTTGTAACGGTACTTCCACGATCCTTTGCGTAAATCCAGACCCGGATGCACCATGCCGTCGTTGCGGCTGGATGCGTGCATTGCGAGATCGTGCTCTTTTTCGACCAACAGAATATCCAGTTTGCGGCGGGAAAGCTCCCGCAAAATGGTACTGCCGCTGATTCCGCCGCCAATTACCAGCACATCGGGCTTCAGCCCGTCAATGGCATTGTCCCGCAGGGAAGAAACCCGCATTTCACGCTGTTCTTCGCCGCTGTAACGGATGTTATTGACCACGCCGCCGGTATGAGGACCTGTCGCTTTCTGTAAATCGCGCAAAAAACGGCGGGTTTCTGTTTTCCGGGCATGAACCGCAAGGTTTCCCGCTTCCACAATGCCGTCCCAGCTATCCAATTCCCCTTCGAGAAAAAGACAGCCGTCGTTTTCGTGTGCCTGAACCTTGTTTCTAAATCGTACGTGCAGCCGCTTATTTAAGCGGACTAGATGCTTCATTTTCTATAAGATAGGTATTTTTTTTTGGATAGTCAAGCAAAATACAAAAAAAATTACAATTCGGATATATTAGGTGAACTTTTGTTCCCAATATCGCATTATCGAAGCCTTACAAACGAAATTCACGATGTTTCGTGAGAATTGCAGGATTGTAAAATAGATGTGATTATGATAAAAATATTATACCAAGCGATATTTTAAGGAGGCAAAGATATGAAAGATTTTGAATTTACCCTGGATTTGTGCCGCAAGATGGCGGAGGCGGCGGAGAAGGCGCAGCAAGAGGCAGGCGTGAGCATTTGCCTTGCCATTGCCGATAGGCACGGTACCCTCCGGTATTTTTACCGTTACGGCGATGCGATACTGCCCAGCGTTGATATTTCCCAGAAAAAAGCCTATACGGCGGCGGTACTGGGGCAGAGCACCCGCGAATTCGGAAAGATCGCCCAGGTGGGAGAGTCTGCTTTTGGCATCAACATAACCCATCCGCAGTTGGTAATTTTCGGCGGCGGCTTCCCGCTGCAAGTTAATGGAAAAACCGTCGGCGGCCTGGGAATCAGCGGCGGCAGCGTCGAAGAAGACGAAGCCGTAGCCGCCAAAGCCCTCGAAGCCTTCCGCGCAGCAACGAGCTAATTCCCTGCTTTACACACGGAGGCACAAAGGCACGGAGGAGAAAGAATCAAGAAGTGAAATACGGAATAATAAATTTCTTTCCTTCTCCTTTTTATCCTTCCTATTCAGTGCCTCTGTGCCTCTGTGTGAGGCATTTCCACGATGAAACTTTCTTATGGCGTAATGCCGCCGAGGACGGTTAGGCGGCCGTCGGTTGATGGGGCGATGATCCCGCTGCGGGATGCGATGTATTCAATCACCACATACGAAAGCAAAAGGCTGGTGTTGTAGGGATTCTGCGCCCCGGTCAGCACGGTGTAGCCGTCGCCGCCGGACAGGAGAAAATCGTTGGTGCAGAAACGGTAGGTCCTTGTGGGGTCTACCGGAGCGCCGCCGATACTCAGGCCGCTTATCGTTTTATTCGGCGCGTCCAGGGTGTAACGTACCTCTTTGGAAAACTGGGGGAAGCCGCCGTTGCCCTGGGGTATGGTGGCGATGAAGTCAAAAAGTTCAAGTATCTGCGCGCCTGAAAGGGACACGATGTAGAGGTAGTTCTCGTAGGGAAGCACGGTGAGTATCTGCTCGCGGGTCAGCTTGCCCCTGGGCAGTTCCGCGCGTATGTTGCCGCCGTTGTGGAAGGCGAAGTCCAGTTCCTGATTGTGCACCGTCCTGAAATACCAAACGTTGGCGTCGGTGATCATGTTGCCAATAGCGGTTTCCTGATAGCGGGTCAGCCGGTTGCCGAAGACAAAGGCATCCGCCGCTTCTCCGACGACTTCTTTCAGGCTTGCATCGGCCTTTTCTTGGTAAGGGGCGATGAGGGCTGCCGTTTCCGCGTCGGGCTTGTAGGTCTGCCTGTCCTTGTTGTTGATCTCAACCGTCGACCAGTCAAAGGCGGCGAGTTTTCCGTCAACAATGGAAAGTTTTCCCATTCCCACATATTTGCCCCATTCGTTGGCGGTAACGATCCAGGCATTTCCTTCCCTTTTGGGAACGTTGAACATGGAATGGGAATGGCCGTCTACGATTATGTCGATGCCCGGTACCGCCGCGGCAAGTTCGGCGGAGGTAACATGGCCGGCGTATTCCTGCACGTCGCCGATATGGGTAATGGCGATGACGATGTCGGCCTTTTCCCGTTTCCGCAGCAGCGAGACAGCGGCCTGGGCGGCTTCGATTTCGGGGATAAAGGTCAAGTCACTGTTAACAAAGTGGGCAGGGCCCGCCATGGTTTGTGTTCGCAGGGTGGTAATGCCGAAAAGCCCGACACGAAAGCCGTCGTAATCTTTCACCAGATAACGATGCCCGCCGAGGAACGCGCCGTCCGTGGTTTTGACATTCGACGAGACGAAGGGGTAGTTCGCCATTGCAATCTGCCTGTTCAGCTTTTCCATGCCGCCGTCAAATTCGTGGTTGCCGAAAGTCGATGCGTCGTAGCCGATAAGGTTGTAGGCGAGAAAATCCGGCTCCGCGTCAAACAGGTTGGAAAGCGCCGTCCCGGTATTCATATCACCGGCATCGATCAAAAGCACATTCTCGTTGGCGGCCCGCACCGATTTGACAAAACTGGCCCGTTCCGCCAGCCCCCCGCGCCCGTCGTTGGGCAGCGCCGCCCCGTGGTGATCGTTGGTATGCAGCAGCACCAGTTCGTAGGTCTTTCCCGCTTCCCGCTGTACCGGCTGCGCCCCGCCTGCGCAGTTCGCAAACAGCGCAAGGACAAACAGCGCCGCTGTAAAAATCAGGGGTAATTTCTTTTTCATACGGATAAATTACCGCTTATGGGAAAGCTCGTCTACGGTGGAGTAAACTTTTTCCCAGGATTTCACACAGAGGCGCGGAGGCAGTTTCTCGAATAATTTCACGCAGAGGCGCAGAGGCGCAGAGAACGCAGAGGAAGGAAAGGGGGGAGGAAGTAGGAATGAGGAAGGAGGAAAGGAGAGGATTCGCTTAGTCTGTAAAAATTTTTTATTGCCAGCTACCCCCAGGCATGGTACAATGAACACAAAGGCGGTATGTTCTATAGATAGACACCAAGGCTGCTGTGCAATTTGAATAAAATACGCCAATAAGGCAAATAAAATGGTGACAAGAGGCAGATACAGAATAGGCGGGGTTTCCAATATTCATTTTTTTTGTAAAAAGAATTGCACCATATTAACAAAGTGTATATTTCTTTTCATTTTGTGCATACGCACAGCAAAAAATGCAAACTCTCAATCATTTGCAGATACATATCGTTTGGCTCTTATGAGCCGTGTAGAACAGGAAATAAATAATGGCAATTTTCATAGTGCCCTGGAATATCTTGAAATGATTATTGAAATGGGAATATACAATGTGTCATTTGAAGCTCAAATTTATTTAATAAAAAGTTATAATAATTATTACCTTGGACGATTGGATGAAGCATATAATAGTATATTACACTCAATTGAAGTGAAACCAGATGTAGCTAATTCACATGAGCTACTTGCTCTTATTTATGGAGATACCGGGAGGTATATTGAAGCATTGGAGGCAATAAATAGAGCTATAGAACTTGATGGACAAGTGTTGAGTTTCTATTCAAATCGGGCGATGTTATATTTTCATGGGCGTGAATTTTCAAATGCTATGGATGATGCAAATTATGTTTTAAATATTGAACCGCAACACGCAAAGACATTGGCAATAAAGGCATATATCTATATGGGTATGGGAAACCTTATGGAAGGGTTTTACTATTTAGATCAGGCGATATCCATTGATTCCGGCAACAGCGAGTTTTATAGAAACAGGGGTATCATCCATTATGAGCTAGGGAATTTGGAAGAAGCATTCAGCGATTTATCCAGAACGATAGAATTGAACAGCAAAAACCCAGATGTTTTCAGGCGCAGGGCACTGCTGCTTGCAACAATAGGCCAATACGAGCACGCGCTGGATGATATAAAGACAGCTATGCTGCTATCGCCAGAAAACTCTGACCTGTACGATGTCCGGGCGGCAATTTACATAGAAATGGGCAACATAGAAGCGGGATTGGCAGACATACTGGAAATGATTAAGCTGCGCGGCGCAGACGAATTTGTTGAATTTCAGGCATTCCTCAACAACCTTGATATCAAAAGCATTGACAAAAACCAAATTTGGGATTTGTTGATGCCTTTTGCCGATCAGTTTTTAAAATGGAAATGACAAAAAATTTTTCTGTGGTCAATGCCCGGAGGCAATGCCCTGTGCCGTTCACCTAATTCCCTCTGCGTCCTCTGCGCCTCCGCGCCTCTGCGTGAGTATTTGGGAATAAAATCACTACGTCTCTGCATGATGTATTTGGGAATCAAATCTCCGCGCCTCTGCGTGAGATAATGGGAGAATAAGCCTTGCCTGGGTCACACGCAGGTTCAGGCACTACGCTGGCTTTTACCAATAAGTCAGAGAATGAGGCGTTTTTATCCGAACTGTATCTCCAGTTTGTTCAATAACATAAATACCGCTTTCCAGGGCGTATTCCCTGGCCGCACCTTCAATCGTTGCACCGGCAACAGCGGCAAGGTATTTGCGCGTATCAGCGCGCCTATTCGCATATTCACGGACAATTTTCATACGTTCCTGATGTTCGATAACATCGTTCTTATTAAATATGGATTTTACTTCCACTACCATAGCATATTCGCCATCTTCAAGCAGAATGTCTATTTCTGCCAGATGTTCCTTGCGCTTGTTTTTGATAATATGGTTACGGGAGATGGTCGTAAACTCATAACCAAGTTCTTCGAATTTTTCAAGCAGATTGGAAGCGGCAAAATGCTCGATAAGTTCGCCTATTCTGCTGCCCAGTCTGCTTATCTTCCGATCTGTTTCCTTTTGACTTTCAGCGTTTTCCCTTACAATCCTATCTGTTTCCTTTTGGTTTTCTGCTACTTCTTTTAATAATGCCCAAACCGTCTCAAAAGTGGCGCTATTGGCTGATTGCACTGCTTCCATATTTCTACTCCTGCCAAAAATATACTGCTTTTCAGGGGCTTTTTCAAGTTTTCACCCCCATATCACCGCATCATCTCCGATACATTAATCTCAGGGTGATGATACCGCAGCTTGTTGGGTTTCAGCCGACCAAGGGATGATGCCTTGCTTCTGACACTAAATTTCGGTAAGCCAAAATCAGCCGTGTTGGGAAAGCTGGAAATTCATGTTGACAAAAAAACGATATTATGCTATATTATAGTCATCGGGGGCATTTCGGATTTTCCGACTTTCCCCGGATAGCCGCCGGGTCGCAAGACCCGGATTTTTTTTGCCTGAGAGAAACATTTTTGCCCAATTCTATTTCTGTCCACCGATGGAATTCACTACTTTGGGAAAAATAGGCAAGAATTACACCGCCTGTATAGCCTTTCCGATTAATGTACCCGGATAATTTGCGGGTTACTTCATGCCGGGTTAGATTAGCGTCTATTTTGAAAAAGATATGATCTGTTTTGGCTCTTGCTTCTTTGTAGCGGGCTTCAACTTGCCGTATGCTTCCAGTAACGGTTTTGAATTCCATTACAACGCCGTCTACTACAGCGTCAGGGTATTTTATGCGTTTTGTGCCGTGCGGAGGGGTTTCCGGCAGTAAATATACGATACTGCCACGATCCACTAAAATACGACACTGCCGCAATTCTTTGTCGAGTATATGTATTTGTTCCGCACTACGGGGCATTCTGCTTTTGGCTATGTATATGCTGTTCTCCAATAATTCCCATTTTTCGTGAGGGTATAAACCAGT
>WRJO01000026.1 GCA_009778545.1 Treponema sp.
AGGCCGGCGGCGATTATTGTTCCCGATGTAAGCCGCCGGGCAATTGAGACGGCGCTCAGCCCCACCGATCCCATCGGCGGCACGGCGGCGGGCAGGAGGCCGGCTGCGTCAAGCCGACTGAAAATCGCCAGCCTGGTCCACGGCGTAAAAAAGAGGTACAGGCCGCCGGAAAGAACGGTTCCCGAGCGGGGCAGCGCGGACAGGTCGATGGCGGCGGGAACGTCCCAGCCGGACAGGCCGATAAAGTCCTCCAGGTTCCAGTGCTGGCTTTCCAGGATCACCGCCAGGTCGGGCTTAATGCCCCGTTCCCGCAAGGCGGGCAGGCAGGTATCGACGCAGACGATCCTGAATGGCCTCGGTGCGCTGGAGCACGTTTCGCTAAAGCGCGCCGCAAGGGCATCCAGCATGCCGTCCAGCGAGGGGCCTGCCCCCAGAACCAGCGCCGGTTCGCCGCCAAAGGACAGCGACTCAAGCGAGGGAAAGCGGGGGATGCAGGGAAGGCCGCGAATGGCGTTGCGGATATAGAGGCGGCCCAGTTTTGTCAGCGTCATGGCGTTGCTCCAGTCGCGGGCGATATCCTGCCGCAGCGACTGCTCCAGCGATTCGTACAGGGCCGGGAACAACTGCCAGCCCCCGTTCAGGCGGATCGTCTCCACGCGGCTAAAGGCGCGCGCTCCCCATTCCTCCCGCTGAAACGCGCAGAGGGCGGCAGCTTCGCAGAGGTTGGTCAAACGCAGCCGGGGGTTGTCCTTCAGCGCGGCGGGAAAATAGATCAGCGAAAGGGCGAACAATTCCGGATCGGCTTCGATGCAGAGCAGGGCGGAATCCGGGGCATCGGCAAGGCGGGCAAGCATACGCTCCAGCCCGAAGCCGAACAGGGGGGACGGGCAAACGTACAGGGTTCTGCCGGCAACGGCAACGGCATCCGCAGCGCGATCCGCCCTTCCGGCAGGATCAACGCCGGAGAGCAGGGTCTTTCCTTTATGGGAAAAACCCGCATCCATCAGGAATCGATCCTAGTCCATAAAATATTTGAAATATACATCGAGGAATTTATCTTCCATTTTTGGGCTGTTCATAAAATACTGCTGTATGGATTGCTCGGTATTGTAATCAAGCCAGTAGGAACTATAGGTCGAAGCAATGCTTTCAACGGCAGATTCATCCGCTTCGGCTTCGTCGGTGGGGAACAGCACCAGCACGTTCGATCCCTGCACCACCGGCTGCGACGGCGTGTTAACCGGCGTGGAGAAGGCAACCCGCCAGAAATTTTCGTCCGAATCGGAATTCCTCAGTTCGTTGACCGATTGGGATCCAAGAGAGCCGAAAAGATCGACGCTGCCGAAATTGATGGGGATCGGGCCGAAGGAACGGCTCTCGAGCCCCTGCCGGGCCAGGGCTTCTTCAAACCCCTCCTCTTCGATCAGCGCGATAAAATCATTTGCCCGATCTATCGCCCAGTCTTCCATGCGTCCCCGCTGGTAATTCCGCATGTACGATCGTACCTTGTCCATGACCGCCGGATCGGACATATCGGCGAATTGGGCATCATCCTGGGCGCGGAAGAAAGACCAGCCAGAAGACGTCTGCATCACATCGCTGTATTTATCCATGGCAAGGGCAATCGCGTTTTCGCGCACGTCTTCTTCGGGAATATCAGCGAGCAGTTCATGCACCATCCGTATTCCCATGTCCCCGCCCCGCTCGGCATAGTGATCTTTGGAATGGGCCCGGGCGGCGTCTTCAAAGGTTGTTTCTCCGCTCTTAATCAACTCAAGTATCCTGTGCGCTTCGCGCTCGCTGGAGCTGATGGTAATCACTGAAAGATGGACAGAACGGAAAATATCGGCATTTTCTTCGGCATAGGCTTCATATTCCCCGTCCGGGTAGTCGTCCACGGAAAAAACCGCCATCTCAAAACTACGCTCCGCCGCCGCCATGGCCCCGATAAATTCCGCTTCCGCTTCGGATTTTAGAAGCCCCGCTACATCGGAAACGAAATGGTTTTTGGTGATGTCGTCCTGGACCTGCCGCCACAGGGTCAGCCGCCTGTTGCTGTCCATCTGCCGGTACAGCGTCTGGGAGAAACGTCCGTTTTCCTGAAAATTGGGAAGGCCCGCCACCTGGCGATCGACAACCTGCGAAGGGGCCGCGTAGCCGGAATTTTTCATCTCCTGCAGGATCGCGGTATGGACGGCGGCGGCCCGGAAAGACTCGTTCCAAATCTGGTAGCCCATGTACGAAAGGTCTTCGCCGCCCATGCTGTTCTGCAAATACCGCACCATCATATCGTAGTACTGGGAAAAATAATTCCCCGGCACAAAACTGATGGGAACCTTGTCATAATAGCCAAAAGTCAGATCGACATCGCGTCCCCTCTCGTATTTCGGCACGATCGCGGGAACCACGACAAAGGCGACAATAACAATGATCAGGATGACAAATGTCCCGATAAAAACCAGAGGATTCTGCTTAAACCGCCGCATCATATCGGAATCGTCGCTATCCCGCGCCGAAGCCTTCTTATCCTTGTCCTTAAAAGCCATAAAAACCCATACCTCTCGCCAAATACGATACCATTTTGCCGGATTTTCGTCCAGTCCAGGGCAAGAACATTACTTGCATACCATTAGAATAAGGAGAATTTACCCCAAAATTCTCACGCAGAGGCGCAGAGGCGCAGAGCACGCAGAGGAGGGAAACTTGCCCCGCTATATACCGGAATATGCCCCGGCGGGGTGGGCGGCGCGGGGGCGGCAAAAAATTTCTGGGCCTCCTCGCCGGAGGAGACCCCGGAGAAAATTCTAAAACTTGGGTACAGAGAATGCTGCCCGGATCGCATAACGTGGAATATACATTTATTTCTGGAAATACTAAATTTTAGCTTGGATACAAAAAGCCGGGCAGGGGCTCCATAGGCGAACTCCCCCAGATTTTTGCCGCCCCCGCGCCGCCCACCCCGCCGGGGTTAATGCGAACTAAATTGCGGGGCAAGTTTTGCGCGGCGAGTTTTGCGGGGCGTGTTAGCGGGCGGCGGTTAAACCCTGCAGGGGCCTGGCGCGTACCTCGCGGGAAAATTCGCCGACGTGGTACGGCGACGTGTGGCTGTATGCAGCAACGCGGAAGTAATACAGCGAGCCGTTTTTAAGGCCGTCAATGTAGATCGTGTTCTGCCTGCCCGCGTCGATGGGTGAAGCGCCCAGCGCGGCGTCTACGCCGAAATAATCATCGCCCGAAGTGCCGTAATATACCAGGTAGCCCCGGGTATTCGGATTTGGACTGTGCTTCCAGGTAAGCTGCACTCCGCCGTCTGTCGCCACCGCCGTAAGCTGGCCGGGGGGCAGGGGCGGCTCGTCGGGAAGGTACGTTATACGCAATTCTTCCAAATAGGGGCTCGATTCGCCGTTGGCCGAAGGATAAAAATCAACCGCCAATTGCACATAACGTCCCTGTACGCTGCTGCCAAGATCGGAACCGGGTGTTACCGGCAGCCAGTGATCGTCCCAGCGGTAGGGGTTGTCCGAAGTGCGGATAAAAAACTGCATCTCCGAATCGTCGGAAAAACGGAAACGACCGTTCTGCCGGTATTCGCTGGCGATCCTCGTGTCGAGAATCGAAGTTTTGCCGCCAGATACGTCGATCTTCTGCACGCCGTTGCTGCCGGCGCCAAGGTCAATCGCCCTTGTTTCAATTCTGCCGCCGGGCACGGGGTACTTCCGCACCGACACCCCAGGGGCATAGGCGCCGTGAATCCTGAACTCGTCCATCATCCCGGAAAAGCCGCCGCCCAAAACAAAGCTGCCGCCCTCCCCCGCAACGGGGCTGTACACTTCGCCGCCCTCGCGGCCGGTGGAAGTGGCGTATACAATCGCCTCGGAAACGCCGTTTACCAGGTACTCGATCAGGCCGGTGTCCGAATCAAAGCGGATAAGGTGGTGGCTCCAGTTTTTGGGAACTACCGCCGAAACGCCGGAAATGTCTATGTCGACGCTGCCTTTGCCGTCGGGGGAGGAAAAGAAATTAAGGAACGACCAATGCAGGCGGTTTTTTAACGAAACGCAGAGTATCCTCTGAAAGGCGAATTGCTGCCGGGACGCCTGCGACGGAAGGGCCGAAATCCACAGGAGGATTTCCTCGCCGTTTTCCAGGTTAAGGGGGTGCAGCCAGAATTCGACGGTAAAGTCGCGCATACGGTTATTCGGGGCAAACAGCGCCGCCCCGCTCTGCGGCTCAAGCACCAGCGGGCCGCCGCCCGTATTGGCTCTTCCGGCTTCCGGCGAAGCGCCCAGGAAAAGCGCGGCGCCCAGTCCGGCCCGGGCATAGCGGCGGTCGACGGCCACCAGGGAGGGCGAGGCGGTGATCCGGTAATTGCCCGAAGTATCCCTGAAAAGCGAGGGATGGCCTTCGTCAAAGGAAAGCGACATATCCAGGCTGCTGCCGGAAGTATCGCCGACCTGGCTGTAAGCGGAGGACAGAACCAGCACCGGCTTCGATCTCACCTGGCCCACTTCGGCAATGCCGGAGCGGTAGTCGGCCATGTTCCACAGCGAGTCGCCGGTAAACTGCATGGTTTTCTCTCCGACGCCGTACAGGCTACCTGAAAGCGGGAAAAGAAGGTACAATATCGTGACGAGGTATGCTTTGTTTTTCATAGATCTACTACTATATCGGCAAAAAACGGAGCAAAATGAACAATCAAGGTGACTCCCCCCTTGAGCGCCTCAAAGCCGCCGCCCGCGAGGCCCCCCGGCTGCCGGGCGTTTATCTCTGGAAGGACGAAGACGCCCAGATAATCTACATCGGCAAGGCAAAATCGCTGCGGGACCGCCTCGGCTCATACTTTTCCGGCGCGAAAGACATCAAGACCGCCACCCTTGTCCGCCACGCGAGAACCATCGAAACGATAATCGTCGCCAGCGAATACGAGGCGCTGCTCCTGGAAAACACCCTGATCAAGCAGCATTCGCCCCGGTACAACATCAACCTTAAAGACGGCAAAACCTACCCGGTAATACGGATAACCCATGAGGACTTCCCCCGGATTTTCCGAACGCGCCGCATTATCGAGGACAAAAGCCTGTACTTCGGGCCTTTTCCCGATTTGCAGAAAGTGGACGCCATGCTGGAGCTTATCGACAAGCTGTTCCCCCTGCGCAAATGCAAGACCTTCCATACAAAGCCGGGGCCCTGCATGTACTACCACATCGACCGCTGCAAGGCCCCCTGCTGCGGAAAGATAAACGCCGGGGAATACCGCCGCCATGTCGAACGGGTGCAGCGGCTGCTTGCCGGGGAAACCGGACCGCTGATTGCCGACTTAACCGAAAAGATGCACGAGGCGGCCAAAGCCCTTGATTTTGAGCGGGCGGCGCAGATTCGGAACGCGATACGGGCGATTGAAGACCTTGCCGGAGAAGACAGCGCCGTGGTGGACTTTGACAGCGAAGGCAGGGACTATATCGCCTGGGCCGCCGAAGGGGTGCTGGCGACGTTCACCGTTTTTTCCATGCGGGGCGGCAAGATGACCGGCAGGGAACTGTACCGCGCCCGTTCGGCGGCGGACGAAGCCGAATCGCTGGAACTGTTCATAACCAGCTATTACAACCCTTCCCGCCCGCCCCCGGCGAAGATATTCCTCCAGCCGGTGGCATATGACGGCACAGCCCTGAAGGACTGGTTCAAAAGCCAATTTGACAGCGGACCGGAAATAACGCAGTCTGCCGAAAAAAGGCACACGGCGATTCTGGCGATGGCGCGGCAGAATGCCCAGGAAGACCTCCGGGGACGGCTGCGTGAGCGGGGCGCAGGGCCCGCCCTGGACGAACTGGCCGCCGTTCTTGGCCTTGAGCGCAGGCCGGAACGGATCGAAGGCTTCGACATATCCCAGCTAGACGGCAAGTATCCGGTGGCCTCGCTGGTCTCTTTCAGAAACGGCGGGCCGGACAAAAAGAACTACCGCTATTTCCGGCTGCGCAGCGTCATCGGCGTGGTCGACGACTTTGCCGCCATGCGCGAGGCCGTGCAGCGGCGCTATTCCCGGCTTGTCAGAGAAGGCAGGGATCTGCCCGACCTGGTACTCATCGACGGCGGCATCGGCCAGGTAAACGCCGCCAGCGGGGCGCTTGCCTCGCTCGGCCTGGACACCGCCGTCGTCGGCCTGGCAAAGCGCGAGGAAGAGCTGTGGCTGCCCCATGCCCGGGAACCGATTGTGCTGCCCCGCCGCAGCGAAGCCCTGAAAGTGCTGCAGTTTGTCCGCGACGAGACCCACCGCTTTGCCACGAATTTCAACCAGCGGCTCCGCTCGAAGGACCTCCGTTTCCCCGCGCTTGAGTCGGTGGAGGGCATTGGCAGGCAAAGGGCGGCGGCGATCATGAAGGCCTACGAAAGCATTGAGGCAATCGCCGGCGCCGCCCCCGCAGAAATCGCCGAACGCTGCCGCATCAGCCAGGCGGCGGCAAGAGCAGTCCGCGCCGCCGCCGCCCTTGCCCTGGAAGACCGCAAGTCTGTGCAGCAGCGAATGACGGCCAAAAGCCGCCGTCAAACAAGCACCGGCGCAGCCCTGGCCGCCGAAGCAGCGGAAGAATACAGAACCAGCGAATAAACGCGAATTAACTCCAGAAGATCTCACACAGAGGCGCAAAGACACGGAGGACACAGAGGAAGATAGGGGTTAGCGGTCTGTATCCATCCTAACCTTTCTTAACCTCAGTGCCTTAGTGCCTCCGTGAGAAATCCGGGAATAAATTCTATCTTTTCTCTTTGACTTTCTCCTTTTCCTTGATTATCTTTGCGTTGAGTTTGTCCATCATTTTGTCCATGGCGGTAAGAAGCTCAAAATCATTTTCTTTAACATGTACTGAAACGCCCCACCGGAAATTGACCGTGGCTTCCGCCTCAAAGTCTTTTTCCTTTTTGATGGTTACGATGAGATCTACAAGCATGTTCTCGGCGTTGTGGATACGCTCAATTTTTTTGTTGAGGTACTCTTTCGCGTCTTCGTGGAGATTAAAATGCAGCGATTTGATTTCTGTGTTCATGCTTTCCTCCTGTTATTTTTACCCCTGGCGGGCATATGAAGAACCCAAATCAAGCTCTTTGCGGTACTTCGCGACGGTTCTGCGGGCAAGCGTAATGCCGCGCAGCGACAGCATTTCCATTATTTCGTTGTCCGAAAGGCTTCTGTTTTCCGTTTCGATCAATTCCCTGATGATCGCCTTGACACCCTCCTTTGAATAATTTGATCCGGCCGATCCCGTGCCGCTTATCGAGTTGGAAAAAAAATGGCGCAGCTCAAAAATGCCCCATTCGGTCTGCATGTACTTGTCGCAGGCCGCGCGGGATACCGTCGTCTCGTGTATGCCCAGTTCCCCGGCAATGTCTCCCAGCGTCAGCGGGGCAAGGTGCTGGGGGCCTTTGGCAAAAAAGGACCGCTGGTGTTCAACTATCTTCCGCGTGACATTTTTGACCGTATGGTTCCGCATGGCAATCGAATTGATGAACATCCGCCCTTCCCGGATATTTTCCCTGGCAAACTCCCTCGCCGGCCGGCTTGATGGATCTTTGCTGCGGCTGCCGCGTTTTCCCCTGGGGTTGAGCTTTTCAAAAAAAGGATCTATCCCCAGCACGGGAATCACTTCGTTATTGATGATGATTTCAAAATCCCCGTTTTTGCGGACGACGCGGATGTCGGGAATGACAAAACGGACCTCAGCGGCGGTAAAGCGCCTGCCGGGAAAAGGCGACAGCTTTTTGATGAAGTTAAAGCAGGCGCGGGCGTCTTCCTCGCCGCAGTCCATTTTTTTCGCCGCCTCGGAAAATTTCCCCTTGTCAAAAAGCTCCAGGTGATCCAGCGAGCACTGCAGGCAGACGGGGGCGTCGCGGAGCAGGGACACCTGTACCTTAAGGGCCTCGCGGTAGTCTGCGGTGCAGCAGCCCATGGGATCGAGCGTCTGGACCAGGCGCACCGCTTCGTCCAGCCGGGGGGGCGGAACTTGCGGAAAATCGTCCGGCGAAAAAAGGGTCTCCGGCGGCTCCATGTGGAACCCGTTGTCGTCAAGGTTCTGGATTAAAACGGCGGCTATGGCGCGCAGTTCGTCGTCTATCGGCTCAAGCTGCAACTGCCATAGCAGGTGCTGCTGCAGGGTCTCCGGGCGGACAATCGCCCCTTCGATAAACTGGCGGTGCTGCTCCGATGCGGCCTCCCCCGCCGTGCTGACGTAGGAAAAGCCCGAATCCGAGCTGGACTCAAAGTATTCCGCTACTTCGCTCTGCCGGGTATTTTCTTCTTTCAGGGATACGGTGCTGCGATCCTTCAGAACCTCCAGGGCGGGGTTCCGCTCCAGTTCCTCTTCGATTTTCTCTCTCAGTTCAACAATCGGCAGCTCCATCAGCTTGAGGCGCTGGAACATCTGCGGGTTCATTTTTACCCCAAGCTGCTGCTTTTGAACGAAAGACGGCTGCATGGATCAATAGTAACCCCATTGGGGAAATTTGTCGAGAAAAATTTAGCCCGAAAACGGCTACTTTCTCGCCAGTTCCGCCACGCTGGTGACCAGCCCCGCCAGATTTTGCAGGTCGGAGGGGATGATTATCTTGGTTGCCTGGCCGTCGGCGACTTTTTGCAGGGTTTCCAGGCTTTTCAGCCTGATAAGCGCATCGTCGGCGGCAACCGACTTGATCATGATCAGGCCGTCTGCCGTGGCTTTCTGTATGTTGAGGATCGCCTGGGCCTGGCCTTCCGCCTCGCGGATCGCGGCTTCTTTGGCGGCTTCCGCCTGGAGGATCGCCGCCGCCTTCTCCGCCTCGGCCTTGAGGATCGCCGAAGCCTTCTGCCCCTCGGCGACAAGGATCGCGCTCTGCTTCTCGCCTTCGGCCCGGAGGATCGATTCGCGGCGCTCCCGTTCGGCCCGCATCTGCTTTTCCATCGCCTCGCGGATGCTCTTGGGCGGCTCGATGTTTTTCACCTCCACCCGGTTTACCTTTATCCCCCAGGGGTCGGTGGCTTCGTCCAGCACGATCCGCATACGGTTGTTGATCATGTCGCGGCTGGTTAGGGTTTCGTCCAGTTCCAGCTCACCGATAATGTTCCGCAGCGTGGTGCTGGTCAGCTTGTCGATCGCGTTCAGGGGATGGATCACGCCGTAGGTGTAGAGCTTGGGATCGGTGATCTGCATGTATATCACCGTGTCGATCATCATCGTCACATTGTCCTTGGTGATAACTGCCTGTGGGTCAAAATCCGCTACCTGTTCTTTGAGTGAAACCCTGCTGGCGATTCTGTCGATAAACGGCACCTTCACATGGATGCCCGTGCTCCATGTAGCGCTGTATGCGCCCAGCCGCTCAATGACGACGGCGTTAGACTGCGCCACGATTCTGATGTTGCTGATGATCAGCACCAGGATAAACGCACCCAAAACGACAAAAATATTGACCATAACGATTCTCCTTGCTATTCGGATAGCGGTTTGACGATAAGCTGGACGCCCTCGACCCGCAAAACTTCGCATTTTGTCCCTTCGGCAATGGGCGAATCATCTTCGGCGTGCGCCGACCACACCTGGCCGCTGATTTTTACTTCGCCTTTTTCAAATTCGCCGATTTCTTTTATGACCAACGCGTGTTTTCCAATCAAACTGTCCACGTTGGTTTTAATTTTTCCCAGCTTTAGCTTCTTCACCGCTATCGGACGGGTAAAGAACAGCAAAATAGCGGATATCGCAAGAAAGATCAACACCTGTACCGGCAGGGAAATTTTCAAAGCAGACAGAAAAACCATCGCCAGCGCGGCTATGGCAAACCAGACCGTAGTTAGGCCGAGGGTCAGTAATTCAATCGCGGTAAAAATAATTACCAGCGCGACCCAGAGCCATTGAACAGGTATAGTTCCGAATGAAAACATCATATTGTTGTTAGTTTACATATGTAAATTGATAATGTCAATAACCAAAATATCGAAAAAATATTTCTTACAACCGAAACGATTTTTCTTGACTATTTAAAAAAATTTCGTATTTTTTAAGTAAAGGATGCTGAAAACAAACTTCATACGCCGGCAACAGGAGAACAGGAATGATGAGCAACAGACACACTAAAATACTTGAGGTACTGTCGAAGCATAACAGGGCAGAAGTCAGTACACTGTCGGAACTGCTTGGGGTATCCCAGGTAACGGTTCGCAAGGACCTGGACATGCTGGAATACCGCGGACTGATACGGCGGGAACACGGATTCGCGTGCCTGAACACCGTAGACGACATTGGCAAGCGGATGGCGTTCAATTATGACATCAAACGGCGCATAGCCAAGGCGGCTGCGGCGACGGTTGAGGAAGGGGAAACGGTGATGATCGAGTCGGGATCATGCTGCGCGCTCCTCGCCGAAGAACTGGCCAACGCGAAGAAAGACATAACGATAGTTACCAACTCGGTTTTTATCGCAAATTTTATTCGCCATGCGACACGCACCAAGATAATTCTGCTGGGCGGCTACTACCAGTCGGAATCACAGGTATTGGTAGGGCCAATAACAAGGAAATGCGGCGAAATTTTCTTCTCGGACAAATTTTTTATCGGGACTGACGGCTATATGCCGGGATTTGGATTTACCGGAAAGGATCACATGCGATCGCAGACGGTAATGGACCTTGCGGAAAATGCACGCGACATTTTTATCCTGACCGATTCGGATAAATTTTCGCGGCAGGGCGTTCTGGGACTGGTGCGGCTGGACAAGATCGCCGGGGTATTTACCGACGAACGGATCCCCAGCGGAATCGAAGCGCAGCTGCTCGAACAAAAAATAGCGCTGCATAAAGTTGCACAGCGTGCGGCTTAATTAAAAAACGGCGAGTATATCGAGAAGGCGCTGCTTGTCGATAGACCTTAAAAAGCTCGCCAGCCGGGGGCCCTGATCCTTGCCAATCAGGGCCTGGTAAGCGGCGCGGAACATCGTCTTTCCCTCGACGCCCGCCAGTTTGGCGGCGGCGTAAATCGCCTCGGCGCAGCTTTTGTCGTCGGCGAAGGTTTCGATGCGCGAAACTACCTCCTCGCGCAGCAGCCGTACCGCCGCCGCTTCGCCGGGGGAAAGAGCCTCCATCCCCCCCGGCGCGCCTTCATTGGAGGGCGCACCTTTTAATAAAGGCGCGCCTTCATTAGAAGGCGACCGCAGCCTGAAGCGGAATTCCTCCGGGGCGCAGTTTTCCACCCAGTAGCGGGCGCATGCCGCCCTTGAACGCAGTGCGGGGATCTGCTCCGGCGCGGGGCCGCGCGGGCCGGCCAGCGCTTCCAGCGTTTTTTCAATGTCGCCGTCGGCGATCTGGATCAGATTGCAGAAGTGGCGGAAGGGAATCTGGTACGGCGGCGGCATGTCCTCCAGGGGCAGCGTCCTTCCGTCCGCCGCAGTTCGCGGATTGGAAAGCTCGTATATCCGCCGCTCCCATTTGTAGGTCGCCTCGTCCTTTGCCGCTTCGATCTTCCATGCGATGCGCTCGGTTTTGTCGTAGTCTTCGTAAATTTTTATCACGTCCAGATCGAAGGAGATGGTGAACTCGGCGCTTGGGCGGGTTCCGGCAAAGAGGTAGCGCACCAGTTCCGGCGTGTACACCTTAAGCACGTCGGGCAGCGCGACGACGATGCCGGAAGAACTGGAAATTTTCCCGACCGATCCCTTGATGCCGATAAAGTCGTAGCGGAAGGTAACCGGCGCGTCCCAGCCGTACACCTCCCTGCAAACGTGGCGCGCCGTGTCGAAACTCCCCCCCTGGCTGTGGTGATCCTTGCCCGCCGGTTCGAAGTCGACTTTTTCGTATTCCCAGCGCATGGGCCAGTCGATCCTCCAGCCCAGCTTGATCCCCGGCGCGGCGCGGATGTCCTCCGTCTGCGCCTCTCCACAGGCCTCACAGCGGTAGCTCAGCGCCCACTCTCCGTCCCAGCCGTCGATAACGGTAGTATCCCTATTGCATGCGCCGCAGAACACGCTGACAGGCCACCATTCCCCCTGGATTTTATGCTCTTCGTCGCGGAACTTGTCGAGGATGTTTTTCAGCGCGTCCCGGCGTTCCAGCGCGCGGCGTATTCCCTGCGCGTATGCCGAAGAGCGGTAGCGTTCCGCCTGGCAGATAAATTCGGGGAATATCCCCACGGCGGGAAGGGCGTTTTCGACGTCTGCCTCGTGATGGCGGGCATAGCTTTCGTCCCGCTCCCAGGGATCGGGAACCATGGTGATGGGAAAGCGGAGGAATTTTGCAAGCTCGTCCTGTTTCGGCATATTTTTGGGGACTTTGCGGAACACGTCGTAATCGTCCCAGGAATAGATAAAGCGGACTTTTTTTCCCATGTCGCGCAGGGCGCGGACGACGAGGTCTACCGAGATGATCTCCCGGAAGTTGCCGATGTGCACCGTGCCCGACGGGGTTATCCCCGACGCGCAGGTGTAGAGTTCTTTCTCGCCGGCAGACGATTCGTCAGCAAGCGCGCCTTTTTCGAGCACCACCTTTTGGGCAAATTCATCGGCCCAGTGGGACGCGGTTCGCTGCGCCGGTTTTTGATCGCTGGATTTCACCCGGCGATTATAGCATGCATCATAAAAAAGATTCTACTTGCCGGTTGGTACAAATTATCGTATTATATTAATAGAAGGACAAATGAAAACGAAAAACGAAGCCGAAACGCACGCCCAATTCGCCGCCGGAAAAAAGGTCTTTCTCCTCTATCCGCCCAGCGTCGTCCAGGATGCGCTGCTGGACACGCTGATCATGAACGGTTTTGAAGCCTACACCCTGCGCGACTACAAAAAGGCTTTCCGGGTTATGGAAAAATTCCCCGATTCCATCGTGTTTATCAACATTGACGACGGCATGCCGGAAAACGAATGGGAGGTGTACGTCAAGGGAATACAGAAAAACGCCCGGACAAAAGACATCCGCGTCGGCATTGTTTCCTACAACCAGGACCGCGCCCTGATGGAAAAATATCTGATGGACATTGCCGTTCCCTGCGGCTACGTCCATTTAAAACTCAGCCTGAAAGAAAGCACGGAAATTATCATAAACGCGCTTAACGCAAACGAAGCGAGAGGCCGCCGACAGCACATACGGACGTACTGCGAGGAAGGTGTCCGCGCCATGCTGAACTACAATGGGGCATTCGGCCAGTACCAGGGAAAAATTCTCGACATAAGCGCCGCCGGCATCGCCGTGAAGATGCCGGGCTTCCCCGATCTGCCCACCAACACGCGGCTGGAAGGCGTGCAGATCAAACTCCACAGCACCATGATAACTGCCGACCTGATCATCGTCGGCAAGCGGAGGGACGACAAGGCGGTGTTCATCATGCTGTTCGATCCCCACAAAATGGACGAGGCAACGAACCTGTCCATCCACCACTTTATAAAAGAAAATTTGCAGCATTTTATCGACCAGATGGCGCAGTAGCGGCGAAAGCGGGGTTGGAACAGGTGGCAAAAGGCAAAATGCTCTATGGCGTTATCGGCGTTCTTGGGGTTTTTATTGCCATAATTCCATTCGCCGTTTACCGCTTAATCGAAATGGCGGGCAACCATGGCCACATGGCAATGGCATGCGTCGCCGCTAACCGGGCGGCAGCCGGCACGGGCGCCGTCATTGCCGCCATTGTTATTATCTTTCCGTTTGCCAGAAACATCAGAAACATGGCTGTTTCCGCGCTGCTGGCTGCCTGCGGCATTGCGGCAGTTGCCGTTCCGCGCATATTCCCCCTGTGCGGCTCTGCGGACATGGCCTGCCGCTATCTGACCAAGCCGACGCTTACCGTGCTGGGTTCCGCAATAATAACGCTGTCGCTTGCGCTGCTTGCCGGACATCTGGTTTCGCGGCGCAGGGAACCCGATAGATAATGGGCGGCGGCAGAATGTCTACACTCAAAATCGCCCTTAACAACATCGTGCACCGGCGCTTCCGCTCCGTGTGCATCGTGCTGCTCATCGCCCTTACGACGCTGGTAATCACCGGCGGGACGCTGTTCGGCGCAGGCCTGCGAAACGGCATCGGCAGCATCAAAGCCCGCCTTGGCGCGGACATTATGGTTTATCCGCAAGGCGCAGCCTTTAACTTTGAAAGTATTTTGCTTACAGGCGAACCTTCCACGTTCTACCTTTCAGCCGATGCCGCCCGGCGGATCATGGAGCTTGACGGCATTGAGCGGGCGACGCCGCAGTTTTTTATTTCGACCTACGATTCGGCCCACTGCGCAGAGCTGGCGCAGGTAATCGGCTACGACCCCAAAACGGACTTTGTTATACGGCCCTGGCTTTCCGGCTCCAAGATAACGGAGCCGGAGTACCGGGAAACGGTTGCCGGAGCGAACGTTACCGCCGATGCCGGAATGACGGTGCCATTGTTCGGCGTTGACGTTACGATAACCGGCAAGCTGGACAAAACGGGAATGGGCTTTGACAATACTTTTTTCGTCAGCATGGAAACCGCCCGGATGCTGTTTGACGCATACCTGTCGTTCCCCGAGGCGGAGCCGCTGCCCGAGGGCGATGACGCCGGAAACGTTGTTTCGGTGGTATTGATCGACCTAAAGAAAGAAACCGACCCGAACGATTTTCAGTACCGCCTGCACCGGGGATTCCGCAGCGAAGGGATCGGCTATGTTATGTCGCAGGTATGGGTTTCCAACACCGCGAAAAACCTTGACGTTGTAAACGGCGTTTTGGCCGTTCTGGTGGGCGCGATGTGGATATTCGCCGTGTTCGCACTGGCGGTAATTTTTGTGCTGATGTTCAACGAACGCCGCCGGGAATTCGGGATAATGCGGGCAATCGGCGCGACCAGGAAAAAGCTGGGGGGCATTCTGCTCTGCGAATCCGCCCTGTTATCGTGCGCGGGGGCGATGTGCGGCGCGGGCCTTGCCTGCCTGCTGGTGTTTTCGTACAGCCCTCTAATCGAGCATTTCCTACAGACGGCGTACCTGCCGCCCCGCAATTTTCAGGCGGCGCTGATTGCCGTATCCGGCTTTGCGTCGGGCACGGCGGCGGGCCCTGCCGCGTCAATGTTCTCGGCGGCGATAGCCGGCAAAAGCGAAGTATTTGAAAACATGCGGGAAGCGACGTGATGCTGCTGGAAACGAAGGGGCTTTCCAAAAGCTACGAACGGCGCGGGGAACGTTTTTTCGCTGTCGACAATGCCTGTCTGCAGGCAGAAGCCGGCAGCTTTATCTGCATCACAGGAGAATCCGGCAGCGGGAAAAGCACCTTGCTCAACATGCTCACCGGCCTGCTCCGCGCGGACTCCGGCGGGATTTGGCTGGACGGCATCGATTTGTGCGCTCTTGCAGACGCGGAGCTCACCGGCCTTCGGAGCAGGGACATTGGGTACATACCCCAGGGAAACAGCCTTTTGTACAATTTTTCCGTTCTGGACAACGTCATGCTGCCCCGGCATTTAGCGCACAAAGAAGGCAAGAAAGACGCCGCCCGCGAACTGCTTGCCAAAACGGGCATCGCCCATCTGGAAAACGCCTTTCCCCGCAGCCTGTCCGGGGGAGAAGCCCGCCGCGCTGCCATAGCCCGCAGCCTTATCATGTCCCCCAAAATACTGATTGCCGACGAGCCGACCTCAGACCTCGACCCCAGAAACACCGAAGAAATAATACGATTGTTCGAAGAAGTGCATAATCAGGGCGTTACCATCATTGCGGCGACCCACGAACGGCAGATTTTGCCCTGCGCCGACCGCCATTTTGTTATGTATAATGGAAAATTATTGAATCATCCCCTGTAAGGCGAATTTTGTCAGGAGGCAGGTTTAATCGAAAATTTCTTCAAGAATTTTTCTGATGTCAGCCTTCTTATCTGGAAACTTTCCGAGAAATTGCGGCTGCACACAAATCCCCTGAAAGATTTCACTAATATAGATAGATTCACCATATTTCTTGGTGCTGCATACCTTCTCTAGTGCTTCATATAAAGTATCATAAGGAAGCATCAATTCTGCATATAACTTGAAATAGTTCAGATGATCATTCTCATAACGAAAATGGTCTTTGTCAAAATCTGAAGGAGAATCATTAGACCCTTCCTGCGAAACAAAACCTGAATCCATCATGCTTTGATCTGCACGGATAGAATCATCGAATTTTTTCCTGATTTTTTCTTCAAAATCTTTTCGCACCATTCGGGAACGATTGCTTGGATATGCTGTAATAATCGCAATTAGATGGCAAACTTCGTGACAGTATAATTCCCGTCTCCTGTAACATATATCAGGGACAATACCTTCGCCGCTCTCCAACCATTTTTTTAACTCATCTTCAAATTTTCGTTTAATTATTATGACGATTGTAACAACATTCTGAGGAGAAACAATACAACAGACCGCATCTAATGGAAATGTATCGTCTTCATAAAAAATGGAAACCCTAAACCAATTTTTTACATAATAAGGAACCTGCATATCAGAAAAGTTTAGATGAACAGCTTCCCCTGCGGGCTTATCAAAAGGTATATTCTTCAAAATATCCTGCATAGTCCACAGGGTATAGCTGACATCCATGATCTCTACTCCTCAGTTTCGCCGGCATTTTGATAGAGAACGGCTTTGTGTTTCTCAATAACATCAAGCGTGCGATTGTAACATTCTAAAGCGTCGGGAGAAGAATTAGCCCTGCTAAAATTGATATCCAATACGCCAAGTTTTTCGGCTCGCTCACGAACGGCATCGAACTGCGCCTTCGTTGTTTTCTCTGGAATTACTTCGGCCATTTTAATCACTCCTTTGTTCCTTTATATGGAATGTATATGTAACAAATATAACAATAATTATAAGGATCGGCAAGTAGACGCGGAAAAATGTGAACGGGGTTTTCAGGTAATATGACAGAAACTGTGAATTTGTTATGTATAATGGAAAATTATTGAATCAAATAACCGAATGACACGGACATTCCGCCACATAGGTCATTATACCGCCTGTTTTCAAAATTATCCAGAAAAAAATACAAAAATTCGTTAAAAAATCCTTAATTCGTCATATGAAAGGGCCCGAAACTTCGCTTTTTTCCCCAATATTCAGGCAAATTTCTGACTTTTTTGCTAATAAATCGGCTATTTTGCGGTCGAATGTCCGTGTCATTCCGCCGCAAAACCGGACGGCGCCTGGAGGAAACACAATGCGGAAAAAGGGAACTGTTTTAGTTTTATTAACAAGTTTTACCATAGCCAGTTTGCTATTTACGACATGCTTTGTCGAATTTGATCCGCCCGCAGTCAACGGCCCGTATGTGGACGGCTCGGGGAAACGGGTGAGCGGGGTAACGAGCGGCTCCGCCCAGGGCTACGGCGGCCAGGTCTCGGTTACGCTTTTGCTGAACGGCGGGTACATAGAAAACGCCGTCGTCGCCGGGGCGAAAGAAAGCCCCGGCTACGGCGCCGACGCGGTGGCCGCCGCCGGGAACATCATCATCGTCACCAATTCCGTGGAGCTGGACACGATCTCCGGGTCCACCATTACCACCAGGGCCATTAAAGAGGCGGGCCGCGCCGCCCTTGACAAGCTCGGCGCGATAGCCACCGGCCCCGGTTCCAACAGCGGCGCAGTATCGGGAAGCGGAACCTACGGCGGGCTATGGTATGTCTCCAACTTCTGGTCGGACGACGTGCACATCATTGACGGAAAGACCCTCAAAATCGTCAAGCGGATCAATTTTTCCTCCCGCTCAACCCCGAGCCACCAGAGCCACTTCCTGTGCATCGACAAAGACGAAAAGCACCTGTGGGTCGGGCAGATCAAGGGGAACCTGTGGGTATACAACCTTGAAACCGAAGAGATAGAAAAAACCTGGACGGCTGCGGACATGTCGTCGAACACCGCCCCTGCGGACATCGGCCTGGTGCAGGACAGGGAAGGAAAATACCTGTTCAGCCCCGGCAGCCGCCACATCCACATTTTTGACATGGAAGCCCTGGAATACGTCAACTCCATCGTCCATTTGGCTCCGGGCAGCACAAATTTGCAAAGCGACAACCCCCACGTGCTTGAAGTGAGCTACGACAACGAGACCCTGTGGACGTGCGACTACAACGGCGGAAAAGTCCAGGCGTACGACATCACCGTGCTGCCCAATGCGGTTCCGCCATTGAAATACGAATTTGACATTTACGATCAGATAAAGGACGGCTTTATCGGGGTCGTCGGGACCAACACCAACGCGCAGATACCCCAATTGCTGGGCCACGCGCTGGCGATACACCCCAACGAGAAATACCTGTTCCTGGGCTCATTCCAGGGAAACGCCATGTGGGGCTGCGGAACCTATGTAATCGGCATCGACCCGGCGGCGGCGGCGGCGTTCGGAAAGGTGCTGCACCGGGTGCCCGGCAGGCCGCACAACTACGACATATCGCCGGACGGCAGCACCCTGCTCGTCTGCGACAACAACGAGGCCTTGTTCCAGACCGTCCGCGGAACCAGGGTCTTTACCGAATTCAACGAACACCTTGACGAACTTGGGTACGACGTCGCAAAAATGAACAACACGTTCCTGACCTACACCATCGACATCTCATCGCTTAAGGATGTTCCCGACTGGAGCACAGTAGGAATCACCAACGTCTATGCCACAACCGGCGTCGGCCGTTCCAACCACGCGATATACAGCCCGGACGGAACGGAATTCCACGTAACGTACGACGGCGTTCCCAGCACCACCGGCGCCGGCACATTCAGGACGTACAAGGTTAACAATACATTCACCCCAAAAGTAATAACCCCGTCCAGCGTGCTGCCGATAGGGCTGCAGCCCCACGCAATCGCCGTACCCGGCTTTGTCCGCTAAGTGGAGGAAAAATGAAACATAGCAAAGCGTTTTTAATTTTTTTCTGTCTGGCAATTGCACTGATGGCATTTGCCGGCTGCCCTGCCGAAGACCCCAGCCTGGAGCTGCTGATCCCCCCCGAGCCGCAGATAGATGGCGCGCCCAGCGGGAACGCGGTCGTGCAAAAGCCCGGATACGAAAAGTACTGGGCCGTGGGCGGCTACGTCGAAGTGGACATGACCGTGGAGGAAGGCTACATCACGGAAGTAATCATATTCCTCTCGCACGAAGACCTTGCGCTGTGCAGGGAGATAAACGAGCGGTGGGGCTACAACGAGCTGTACGGCCCCGGCTGGATGGTGGAGCGGAACACCGTCGAACTGGACGTAGTAACCGGGGCGACCTACACCAGCATAGCCGTGCTGGAAGCGGCAACCGAAGCCCTTGAGCACATAAAGAACGGCACCCAGCCCCTGCCCACGATAAAGCTGGACAAAGAATTCCTGCTATTGGCCGCCGGAACAAGCGGAACGCTTAATGCGACAGTATCGCTCATCGACGTAGAAGACCTGCGGTGGTCATCCAGCAACTCAAGCATTGCGAGGGTAAGCAACGGCATCGTTACCGCCAGAGACAGAAACGGGTTTTCGGTAATCACAGCCCGAGACAGCGAAGGCCTTGCCGCCGCAGAATGCCTTGTTGTTGTCTACGGCGGAATAGACCCCCCCACCGGCCCCGTCTCTGACGCTCATCTGACAAGGGGCAGAAGAATATCGATAGGTGGCCGGTATGACCCGTTGGCAGGAGCGGGAAAGGGAGAAGGAAATCTCTGGCTAAGTGATGATGAAGGTGTTCTTGCGATGGGAAAAGATGTATATAGAGCCAATGAACCAGGCGACCCCATATCGAGCTGGTACATAATGACGGCGCCGGATGGCAAGCAAGCACTTAAGAACGTAGAAACCGGAAATTATTTAAATGTAAAAGGCATTACCCGAGGTACAAGTAACGCAACATATACCGCGTCGCAACCCCGCGTATCCTCGTTTGAAGAAGACGACGGATTTTACTGGGAATTTTTGCCTGTGCCCACAGTAACCAGCGGCCGCCCAACTGTTTCATATAACATCGTTTCGCACGGAACATTAGGAAGCGCAGCTGACGCGGGTAATGAAGAAGCAGGAGCATTAAGCAATAAGGATTACGATCCGGCTTATTACCCTGAATGGGAAGGGATTACTGCGAATTATGCGACAAGTCCTACTAATAATGAGTTTTTGTCAGAACCTTGCTATGAATGGTTTCCTTATAAACTAGTGCAATGGCGGTACGATTATACCGGATGGGTAAGCAATCTGAACGATGACGCATACCTGTTTGATATCTACGATGAAAATTAGAAGGTATTAAAGATATTATTTAGCAAATGTCATTTGCGGGTAGTATTGGTTTTTAATATCACATGAGAAGGAGAAGAGTATGAAAAAGTTCAACAGGTTTCTGCAAATTGTGCTGATCTGCATGATCGCGCTGTCTCTGTGCATGATCACCGGTTGTGAAGGGCCCGCAGGTCCGCAAGGCCCAGAAGGCCCGCAGGGTCCGCAAGGCCCCGGAGGCGGAACCGGCGGCCCAGGCCTGCAAGGCCCCGAAGGCCCGCAAGGTCCCGAAGGCCCGCAAGGCCCAGAAGGCCCTGCAAACGGTGGCGGCACCGATCCCGGGTACCCTATTGCTGTGGAACACGCCGAGTCATGGATTCGCACTGTGGGGAATTTCTTTGCGAGTGAGAACTCAGCACCCGATCCTCTTGATGTATACCCCCGGTTTGCGATTATTACCCAGGAAGAACTCAGAGATATGATTGACGCCCATGAGGATGAAGATGATCCTATGTATGGCAAACTTGTTATTCTAACACAGGTAACCGGAGCGAATAATCCGAGAGGCGCGATTCGTTTTGAAATGGACGGTACTACCACCCCTGGTGCTCCCTTGTCCAAGACGTGGAATTCGGATAACAGGCTGCCCGCTTATGGCGGAAGCTCCACAACCGGAACCGGTTTAGCCACAAATTGGTACCGGAATTGGCTGCCGTTGCCCGGCCATTGGGGCGCACGCAAGGCACGGGGCGATTCGTTTGACGGCGATCCCGGTTCAACTATAGAAGGCATGCTTTCCCGGGCTGGCGTAACGGCTGATTCACATGTAGTTATTATGGGCGGTGCCAATGGAGCCAACCGTCTTACATGGATTCTCAATGTATACGGCCTTGAAAATCTTTATTGGCTACAAGGGGGTTCTTTTACTGCTACCAATAACCCCGGTTATACCGCAGCGCCAACGTTTCTGGATGATATACCTTATACCGGAACAACTTTTACCGCCACAAACTACCGGACAGGCAGGCAGGAGATAGGAATAATCGGCGTACTTGCCGCGCTTGACGACCCCGACTGGGTAATACTGGATGTCAGGGGCATACATGAAAGCCGGCTCAGGCTTAAAGGCGATAACGTTTTTTACATGAATAATACTCCCCAGCAGCCCGAATCTAGAACCGCATTGCTTGCAAGGTGGGTCTGGGGCGGCCCCGCCGGTAATGTAGACGGATGGGAAGAACTGGCTAACGGACTAACCAGAAAACCGCTTGGAAATGTTATAAAGGATAAAAAGGTAATTGTATTCTGCCTTGGAGCAGGGCGTTCCTCTCAAACTTGGGTAAATTTTAATGCTAATTTGACAGTGCCCGATGATTTCCTCGGGTTCTGGAACTGGGACGGCGCCACTCGTGAATTAATGTTCAACCACGCGAGTTGGGATAGTCCTACCTCTGTCTACCCAGGTGGTGCAGACAACCAACAAAACACCATACGAACCGCATCCAATCCGCTGCTCAATTATGTAAGAACAGTGGTTCGGGACAGGACACTGTTATGGACAGGTACAGACGGTATCGCCGATACCGATACTGAGTTCCCAGGGCATATCTACCGCTGGCCCGGTGTTGACACCGCTACTGCCACTGGAAACGCCGGCGGCACCGGCGGAGCAGCCCAAAATCAAAGCGCCACCGCTTGGCGTACTGACGGCGGTAATACTATTTGGGATATTACTTTAGCCCCCAATTGGGTAGCACCGCCCGCACCGTAATTGGTTGAGAATAAAGGAGCGGAGATGCAAAGGAAAACGCGGAGCGCAATACATTCCCTCCGCGTCCGCGTACCGCTTGCGGTACGATGCGCCTTTGCGCCTCTGCGTGAGAATAGCGAGGGAAGTGGATAGTGGTTAGTGGATAGTGATCAGTTCCTATTCCGAATAGCGGGGGTATTACATTGGAAATACCCTCGTTGTTCGGATGCCGAACTAACCACTACTCACTACTCACTACCCACTTCTTCCCCGCGAAGAGAAGCAAGGGAAGTGGATAGTGGTTAGTGAGAAGGAAGGAAGAAGCAAAGGAGCATCGCAACTCCTCATTCCTACTTTTCTCTTCCCTCTGCGTTCTCTGCGCCTCTGCGCCTCTGCGTGAAAGAAGCGAGCAAAAGCTCCGCGCCTTGGCGTGTAATTTTTCGAGAAAAAGCAAAAGGTGCCCGTTTCCAAGGAGGATCTATGAAAAAGGCCATTGTTGTTTCACTGTTGGTATTTCTGGCTGGCGGCGCCTTTGCCCAAATAACGCTAAAGGGCGAGCTGTACGCGGGCTTTGAAATCAAAAGCGACTTTAACAATGAAACAAAAGCGAACACCAGCCACCGGAAATACGGCGACCCGTACATCAACTTCAACGTTGCCGCCCAGTGGGAGGATTACGGGCTGAAGTTTGACACCGACGTCGTGGCCGGAGATCCCTTTACCCAGAGGCTCAACGGGCTTTACGGATGGGCCGGATTTTTGGACAACGCGATCCGCTTTTCGGTCGGCAAAATAAGCGACTCGATATGGATCACCAACCTCGACCCCGACCGCGAAATTTATTTCGACCGGATAACCGGCATGCGCATCGAATACGGCACCCCCCTGCCCGGCCTGAGGATCGGCGCCGCCTTTCCCGCGCAGGATTTTGAAATTGAAAAATTCGCAAAGAAGATCATCCTTGGCGCCAGCTACATCAACCCCATGCTGAACGCGGTCGTCTCCTACGACATGGGGAACAACGGCCAGTTCCTGTTCGGCGCCAACTACACCGGCATCCCCGATCTGACCGACGCGGGCATCGAAATCGACGCCAGAAACCTCGCCACCTGGGAGGCCCCGGTCCTCGGAGGCTCCCTCCAGCTTAAGGAAAAAGTCGGGTACAGGGTCATGCGCCCCCTGAACGTATCCCTGCTCATGGGCCAGAAATTCTTCGGCGCACCGGAATCGGACGTCGAGCTGTTCTTCCAGCCGTCGGCCTCCTACCGGCTCCTGCCCGCGCTAACCGCATCGCTGACGCTGAAGCTGGCGACGCCGGATTCGTTCGGCAGCACGGACATCCATGTAACGCCCTGCCTGGAATACACGCTGAAGGGCATGGCCCTCCTCTATGCGGAATACGAGCTGAAGCTGAGCGAGTACAAGAAAGATTCGTACCACAGGTTCGGCGTCGGCATAGACATCAAGTCTTTCTAGGACAGGGGCGCTGCGGCGGATTTATTTGGAATAATTTCACGCAGAGGCGCGGGGGTCTTATTCGCAATATTTTCACGCAGAGGCGCAGAGGCGCAGAGAGCGCGTAGGAGGGCGCGGAGGAGGGCGCGCTTTTCGCAAGCGGCGCGCAATCATCCTTGACTCCTTGGGGAAGTGGGTAGTGGTGGGAAGTGGGTAGTGGGTAGTGGGTAGTGATCAGCAGCGAAGTCCGGGAGTATAGCGAGCCATCACGCCTCGCTTGCATAGCCCGGGCTACCCACTAGCCACTAACCACTATCCACTATCTTTTACAGCGATTCGATGGTTTCGGTTGGCAGTCCGGTAAATTCAGTGATTTCGATGAATGGTCGCCCGGCATTTTTCATCTTCCGCGCAATCTCCAGATTTGCCTCCGCAAGGCCTTCGGCTTTGCCCTCGATTTTGCCTTCGCGGCGAGAGGTGTTTAAGTCGTAGATCGCCATCTGCCGCATCTCGTAGGCGCGGATGGCTTCCGGGTCGCCGGTAACGTACACCATCCGTTCGTCTGCCATCTGTATAGCAGGATCCATCTTCTTTACCTCCTCTACAAGCTCAGGCGGGCTGGCACGGTCGAAATACGCCAGCCACCGGTGCAGGGGATCGCCCCCTATGTCCTTCCCTTTCAGCCTCCTCCATTT